>JBAXCM010000010.1:0-24995 GCA_037141475.1 Verrucomicrobiota bacterium
CGTGAAGGGATTGCTGTGGAGCGCCAGGGATTTGCGCGTAAGAGTCTGACAAGCTGGATTCGAGCAAGCGTTTTTCAGGGTAGTTCAAGCTTTGAATCTGCTAGGCTGTGATCTGCAAAGGAGGGATTTGAGAACTTGAGTTCATGGTAGGAAGGACGGAAGTGTGGTGATCAAGCACTCTGTGAGTAAGCGTAGCTCCGTGCTGAAATCCGCCCTAGACAGCCACCCAGGCCGTGTCCTCAGCCTTGCACGTCGCCACCCGAGTCACTGCCTGACGCCTATGCGTGCAGGCTCAGGATGCCCGAAACCGCGATTTGGCCCCTTTAAACTGGAGAATTTCCGAAAGAATCGCTACATTTTCGCACGTTAGATCGACGGTTCGGATTTCCCGGACTCTTTCACTCCTTGGCTGACGACAATCATGAAGCCCTATATCCTTCCATTATCCGCATTGATTATTCTGGGATTGGAGTCCCTTCGTGCCGCGCCAGACCAGGCGTGGCTCGACTCTTACAAAATCGCGTGGGACAGCCAGAGTGCGGATGCCCGTGGTTCGATGCCTATCGGGGCCGGCAATATCGGGCTCAACGTCTGGGTGGAGAAGGATGAACTACTCATTTACATCGGCAGCCCGGATTCCTGGAGCTATCGCGGCGTGGGCTTTAACACCCAGATGCAAACAAAGCTCGGCCGCTTGCGCCTGAAGTTTACCCCGGTGGTTTGGGCCAAGGAGTTCCGCCAGGAATTGGAGTTGGCCACCAATTCCATCGTGCTGAGCGGCAAAACCACCGACGGACATGCCATCAAATTGCGTGTTTGGATTGACGCCATGCAACCAGTGCTGCATCTGGAAGGTCAGTCAGAAGTCCCGTTAGAGGCCGCTGTGGCCGTCGAATACCCGACCGGGCTTGCCATGGCTCCCCACAACACCGGTCAGGTTTATGGGCCTTTGGTTAGGGACGGGCGTATCGACGGGGATGCCATTGAGTGGTGGGAGCGCAGCCCTGCGATCGATGAGGGCCGAGCTGAATATATCCGCAGGTTCAAGGTCGAGGAGTTAGCCAAACTGCTTCCCAATCCCATGTCGAACCGAACCATGGGAGGCAGGCTTTCGGGTGTGGGATTTGTGGCTGATGGAACCGGGCAGGGGACCTACGACGGCAGGGAGTTTCGCTCCGTGAAGCTCAGATCAGCCAAACCCCTGAACCACATCGATCTCCACGCGTTGCTGCGAATTGCCCAGGATGCCACCCTCGAGGAATGGCAGGCACAGGTGAAAGCCCTCGAGGCTGCCAAGTGCGCCACTGCCCAGGTGGATTGGCAGGTCAGCGCTGCGTGGTGGCAAGGGTTCTGGGACCGCAGTCGAATCGTGATCAATCCGGGCAAGGGGCCGGACGATCCGGCATGGCAGACGGGACGGAACTATCAGCTATTCAGGGCTCTTCTAGCGAGCAACCGCAACGGCGAGTTTCCGACGCTATTTAACGGCGGCCACTTCACATGTGAGCCCAATCCGGATTCACGCAACTGGTTTGACTGCCAGTTCATGGCGCAAAACCAGCGCCTGGTCTATTGGCCGATGTTGAAGAGTGGCGACTTTGATCTGCTCAACGTCGGACTGGAGTATTACCGGCGAAGCACTGAGTTGCAAACCGCCTGGGCCAAGCACTTCTGGCAGGTGGATGGGATGGCATTCAATGAGGGCATGGGAATCTACGGAGCTGACTGGGCACCCAATCCCGAAGGCCATGGCGGTCCCGGCCACCTCACCTATCATAAAGTCAGCGGCATGGAATTCGCCCTCATGATGTTGCAATCAGCAAGTTACGGAGGTACCGATGCCCGCCCGTATCTGCCTATTGCACTCGGCTATCTCCAATACCATGACCAGTTCTATCGGGCACAAACCAAGAAGCTCACTGGCAAGGAGCTTGATGACCACGGCCAGTTGGTGATTTATCCAGGCAATGCCATTGAGATGTATCAACAGACGCGCAATGACGCCTGCACCATTTCCGGTCTCATGGCGCTGAGTAAAGCGTTGCTTGACTTGCCGGCCCCCGTACTCACCGCCGAACAGCGCGCTTTTTGCGAGGCGTTCCGCAAGAGACTGCCGCCGCTGCCTGTTCGCGAGCGGCGCGGTCATCAAACGCTGGCACCCGCCGAATCTTGGAAGTCGGCATCCACATGGGATAATATTGAATTGCCGGAGTTATATCCCGTCTTCCCTTTCCATATCTATGGCGTCGGCAAACCCAATCTCCAATTGGCTCGGGATACCTGGGAATTCAGCTTCGAACAACCACGCCAGAAACGCAACTTCTGCTGGTATCAAAGCCTGATCTATACCGCCGACCTCGGCTTGTCGAAAGAAGCCAGCGAGTTTGCGATTGCTAAATTCCTTTGGCCTAACCGGGAAAAAGGTGCCCAATCCGGCATGCGTTATCCAGTGTTCTATGACACCTTTGGCTTCTGCCAGCGGCCGGACTTCGACCATGGCGGATGTGCCATGGTCGGCTTGCAGGAGATGCTGATGCAAACCATGGACGACAAAATCCTGCTATTTCCCGCCTGGCCCAAGGATTGGGATTGCGAATTCAAACTCCACGCTCCCGACCACACAACCGTCGAGGGGGTTCTCAAAGGCGGCCGATTGGAAAAACTAACAGTCATGCCACAAGGCCGTACCAAGGACGTCGTTAACATGCTAACACAATAACAGAATGAGCAATCTATCAATATACAAGATGCAACAACGAGCCATGGGAATGGTGGCCATGCTGATGCTGCTCGGCGGCCTCGGATCATGCGGGTTTGCGGCGGCTGAGGAGTTAGCAGTCGCCCTCACCCTCACATCACCGGTTTCCTGCCAAGTATTCCAGCGCGATACATCGAATCGGGCGGCGATACTCATCGATGGAACCCTCGGCGGCAAGGCCGATGTGATTGAGGCCAAAGCCGATTTGTTACCCGGTGCAAAACGCGGCGCGGCAGTCAGTTGGGTCGTCATCTCCGCCAACGGTCAGCCGGTTTCAGGCAAATTTTCCGGCCACCTCAGCTTGCCCGCTGGCGGTTGGTATCAGGTGACGGTTCGCGTTCGGTCGGCCACCCGGACGCTGGCGGAGCAGGTGGTGGACAAGGTGGGTGTAGGCGAGGTGTTCGTGACTGCCGGGCAGTCAAACTCCGCGAACTTTGGTAATCCTCAGCAAACGGCCAAGGATGAGCGGGTCGTGTATTTCAATGGCAAAGGATATGTGCGGGCCCAAGATCCAATCCCGGGAGGTTGTGGCGGTGGCGGTAGTCCGTGGGCGCTGTTAGGCGATCGCATAGTTGCCTTGCAGCAGGTCCCAGTGTGTTTTCGCTCCGCATCCTTGAACTGGACGGAAGTGGCGGCGTGGCTTCCGCCCAATACCGATCTATACAAAAATCTCGCCTCATGTGTTAAAGGATTCGGCAAAGAAGGTGTGCGCGCCGTGCTCTGGCATCAGGGCGAAAGTGACACATTGGTCAGGACATCCGCTGAAACCTACTGCGAGCGCATCAAAACCATTGTTGATGCGCTTAACCAAGATGCTGGCTATCAATTGCCATGGTTAGTGGCTCAAGCATCCTTCCATCCCGGATCTGGAGCACCGGAACAGGCACAGGTCGCCAAGGGGCAACAACTTCTCTGGGCTGGCAAAATTTGTTTCCAAGGACCGGTCACCGACGATCTGCTAGGAACCGAATACAGGCATGACGGCGTGCATTTCAACCAGAAGGGGCTCGAAAGACATGCGGATAGATGGTTTGATGCGTTGAGCAAGGCATTTCAATGGAAATAGTCCACATTCCCCGATTCTTCACACTGTGATAACAAAACCCCTGATCCTCAAACTCGTCGCCATTGCCGGGTTTTCGCTGCCATTGGCAGCACAGCAGCCCATCGCTTTCACTTTTGGCGAAGCTGGCCTCAAGGCCGTTATTATCGACAGTGATGAACGGGAGTCGTTTCTGGGTCTGCAACTGGATGCGGCAGGTCGCATATTTGCCGGTTGCCGTGAGGCGTTGTTTGTGTATGAGACGGCGGCGGGCGGACTCTATCAACCACGGCAGTTGTTGTTCCGTTTCCCCAAAGATGCATGGATCTACGATATTGCCATCCGTGGTGACGACCTCTATGTGTCCACTCACACCGCGATCTATCTGCTGCAGGGAGCGGTCAAGCGGCGTGATGGCATCACGCCGAAGCGGTTGGTGTGGGGTCTGCCAATGATGAAGGGTTGGGACATGCACCAAGGTGTTCACGGCCTGGCAATTGGGCCGGAAGGAGATATCTATTACTCCAGTGGTGACGAGATTGTTGACTACGGGGATTTCAACCGTGCCGATCACTGGTCTCACTGGACCTGCTATCATGGCACCAAGAGCACACGCGTCACCGGTTGCGGCGGCGTCTTTCGTTTCGGTTCTGATGGAGAGACTTTTGAGGTCGTTGCAGCAGGCACACGCAACAATTGCGGCATTTCTTTTGATAGATCATGGAATCTTTTCACCAGTGACAACGATCATGAGTCTAGGCCGCAGCAATACGTCCCCGGTCGCCTGCTGCACGTCACTGACGGTGCCTACTTCTCCTGGCCCCGCGGCTGGCTGGCGGAGAAGCAGCCGTGGCGGGCGGATTTGCTGGATTCTCTCAATCCCGAGTTGGGGCGTTACGTGCCCACCGGTCAGATCTATTATGACGACACATTCCTTCCCGAGTCGTGCCGTCACAGTCTATATGTTGCAGAGTGGGGACGCGGAAAACTCCTGCGCTATCCGTTGCGGGCAGTTGGCTCATCGTTTAAAGCCCCGCAAATCGAGTTTCTCGGCTGTCCATCCAATGTCCGCCCCGTAGGCCTGGCTGTGGGTCGGGGCGGCCGCATCTTCACCAGCGTATGCCACATGGAGGCTAATGAAGCGTCGCCCATGTATCGCAGTGAAATTGTCATGATCACCCGTGCCGACGATCCCCCCGCGGCGCCTTTCGATGGTTATGAGGAAACCACTGTTCCATTAGATAAACTCTATTCCGAATTGGGAGATGCATCCTCGCAGCGCCGCCTGCGTGCCCATATCGAACTGCTGCGCCGAGGGCCTTCCGCGTGTCAGCAAGCCGTCACCCGTCTGGGGCAGGCCGCTGCGGGCACCCCGCAGCATACTGATTTGTTATGGCTCGCCGCTGCCGGAGGGGCGTTGGAGCCTGTCGCTGCGCTGGTGGAATCATCCGTGCCCGAGACCCGCCATCAAGCATTGCGGGCCTTGCTCAGATTCGCGTCAGCTCCGAACCGTGCCATCTTTGAAAAGGCTCTCAATGATCTTAACCCACAAGCGGCTCACATCGCCCTTGTCGCATTCCGCGATCGCTTCGATACAGCACCTTTGCCGCAGATCATCGATCATGCCGGCGGGGCAGATCACTTGCTCCGCCAGACCGCTGTGCAGCTTCTTGCAGCACGGCTAGCCATTTCGGAAATCCAGCAACTCTGTGAGTCAAAGAACGCGACCGATCGTAGAACTGGCATCCTCGTCGCAGGCCAGCGCCTGACCATTCCAGCACTTTCAGGCCCCCTTCCCGATGGCTGGCCTCTCGATCCGATGCAGAGTGTGGTTCCTTATGTGGGCGAAACGGTGGATCTAGCCAAACGCGGAATGCTTGGTAATTTTACGTTCGCGGACGCATGGGCCAAACGGGCGAAATCACCAGCGGACGAGAGCCTCTTCGCGCTGTTGGAACGGTGCCTAAACGACGTTGCTTCTGACAATGCCAAGCAGGCAGCCATGTTCCTCCGGTTACTCAAGGATCCGCGCAGCGACAGCCAATGCGCCGACGTGCTCGGTCTCCCAAGTCGCGATGCAATCCAACCCATTCCATTAAAAAATGCCACTTCCTCCGGTATCACCGAATTGCCGGAAGCATTCAAGAATGTCAACTGGCAAGCACGCCTCGGCGGTGCCAATTCAAAGAACGGAGCGGCTCTCTTCACGACTCGTGGCTGCGCCGTCTGTCACTCCGCGAAAGCCGGTGACTCCGGCGGCGGCGGACCTGCGCTGCAAGGTGCGGGCTCTCGCTTCACCTTGCAATATCTGGTCGAATCGGTCATGGTTCCCAACAAAGTTGTGGCACCTATGTTTCGTTGGACCTTGGTGATTCGCAAAGATGCATCTACCATAGCAGGTCTTGTTACCGGCGAGACCGCCGACGCAATAGAGTTGCTGTTGCCAGCTGGGGTCCGCATCACTCTCCAAAAAGACATCATAGCAAAGCGCGAACTGCAAGATCGTTCGCCAATGCCCGAGGGCCTCATCCAAACGCCCGAGGAGCTGCTTGATCTTCTCGCATATCTCATGACCTTGAACTAATATACACAGACCGATGAAATCAATTGCAATGATGATAGTGGCTTTGATGATGGCTCACGGGGCCAGCGTCTCGGCCGGGGGCCTGGCCGGCAAGCGGCCGAATATCATCATGATTCTAAGTGACGACCAAGGGTACGGTGATCTTGGGCGAAATGGCAACAAGGAGATCAAGACGCCAAACTTGGACAAAATGTACGATGAGAGTGTTCATTTTGAGGATTTCCATGTGAGTCCGACGTGCTCGCCTACCCGCTCATCGATCATGAGTGGCAAACACGAGTTCAAGAATGGGGTGACCCATACGATTTTGGAGAGGGAAAGGATGAGCTTGAAATCCATGACGATTGCTCAGGTGATAAAGTCGGCCGGGTACACGACGGGCATTTTTGGCAAGTGGCATCTGGGAGATGAGGATGCCTATCAGCCTGACAAGCGTGGGTTTGATGAAGTGTTCATTCACGGGGCAGGAGGCATCGGCCAGACCTATCCCGGCACCTGCGGAGATGCGCCCGGCAACACCTATTTCAGTCCGGCCATCAAGCACAACGGCACCTTTGAGAAGACAAATGGCTATTGCACAGATGTATTCTTCGGGCAGGCGCTGAAGTGGATCGAAGCCTCGTCCAAGGGCCAACAGCCGTTTTTCGCGTATATTCCCACCAATGCACCGCACGCTCCGCTGGATTGTCCTGAGGAATATATCAAGAGATGCGGAGGTAACCGGTTTTATGGGATGATTGCCAACATTGACGATAACGTCGGCAAACTCATGGCAAAGCTGAAAGAGCTGGGCATCGACAATAATACGCTGGTGGTGTTCTTTAACGACAATGGCGGTACGGCTGGTGGATACAATGCCGGCATGCGCGGCTTGAAGGGAACTGCATTCAATGGCGGCACGCGTGCCATGTCACTGTGGCGTTGGCCGGGGGTGCTCAAGCCGGCAGCCTGCGACAAGCTAACCGCCCATTTGGATATCTTTCCAACCTTCAGTGAGTTGACCGGGGCCAAGGTGCCAGATGAGGTTGCGAAAAAGCTTGATGGGTTCAGTTTGCTACCGTTATTGGAGGATCCGCAGGCCGGTTGGCATGACGAGCGGATGCTTTTCACCCACGTCGGTCGTTGGAATACGGGAGTGGAACCCCAGAAATACGGCCAGTGCAGCGTGCGCTGGCAGCGATACCTGCAGGTTCGGGAAAAGGGCAAGTGGTGCATCTATGATCTAAAGGCCGATCCCGGAGAGAAGACCGACCTCGCCACCCAGCAGGCCGATTTGCTTGCGAAGCTTGACAAGGCATATAATGCATGGTGGGACGATGTGCTACCCTGTTTAGAGAACGAGCAGGCATACAAAACCGCTGTCAAAGTCAATCCGTTCAAAGAGCAATATCAAAAGCAATTTGGGGACAAGGGCACTGGGAATTGAGGATTGAACATGTCTATGACTGCTGATGACCATGCATCTTGCAGCGGCGTGTCTATGACCGTCGATGAGCATGAATCGCGAATGCACTCGCCACCTTAACAAGGAGCACATCATTGGCTATCGGCGGTCATAGACACGCCGCTACAAGGCACCACGCCTGTCTCGACCTCATCAGATCAGATCACGCGTTCCTCGGCCCGGCAACCCACAACCTGACAAGCCTAACGCAGGGACTCCGGCCCCGATTTCAACCGGTTTCCCTCGAGCCACCGCAACAATTTCCAAAAATTGTGCTTGGTTCAGCGGTTTGGGCGGGTATGCTCAGGTCAGGCAAGCCCTAGCAACTAACATGAGAAACGAATCCCAAGTTTGTGAAGTGAATACGCAAGATCAGACGAGTCGCCGCCGGTTTTTGGGTGGTGTAATTGCGGCCGCGGTGGCCCCGCAGTTCATACCCAGCCGGGTGCTCGGTGGCGAAGCAGCACCCAGCAACAAGATCCAACTCGGTCACATTGGCACCGGCGGACAAGGCACTGGATTGCTGCACAATTTTCTATCGGTGGAGGGGGCTGTGAGCGTGGCCATCGCCGATCCATACAAAGAGCGACGCGAGCGCTCAGGCGATATCGTGAAGCAATCACAAAAGCACGAACCCAAGCTTTACAATGATTTTCGCGAGCTATTAGCGGACAAGACGATTGATGCGGTAGTCATCGCCACTCCCGACCATTGGCATGTGCCGGTGGGCTTGGCGGCGGTTCGCGCAGGAAAGGATGTATATATCGAGAAACCTCTCGGCCACACGCTGGCTCAGAACCGAGCGATGTTAGACGCATGCCAGAAGAACAAGCGTATTTTTCAATACGGCACTCAACAACGCAGCCAAGAGATGCTCAAGCGCGGCATTGAGTTGGTCCTCAACGGCTACATCGGGGACTTGCAACGCATTGAGGTGTGGGCACCTGCGGGCAGCGGTGGCGGTTCACTTGATGAGATTCCGGTGCCGGCCGGTCTGGACTATGACACCTACATCGGGCCAGCGCCGCTGAAGCCGTGCAGCAAGGACCGGATCACCAGCTCGGGGTCGTGGTATTGCTCGGACTACGCACTGGGTTTCATCGCCGGTTGGGGAGCGCATCCGCTCGACATTGCGATCTGGGGGATGGACTATGACCAGAAAGGGCCGGCAAAATTCCGCGGCACCGGGGATTTTCCGACACCCAAGGCGCTATTTGATACCTGCGCGACATGGGATGTGAATATTGAATTTGCAGGCGGCCTGCCGATGCATTTCATGAGCCATAACCACGCTGAAGCCATCGTTAAGAAATACCGTCAGAATTTTGATGGCGACGGCACGACGTTTTTCGGATCCAAAGGCTGGGTCAGCCTGAGCCGCGGCGGTGTCGCGGCGAGCAACCCGGATTGGTTCAAATTGCGCGAGTGCGAAGGGACCCACCGCGTGCTCTATCACAACCAATACTACAAGTCCTTCGTCGATTCTGTCCGCGGCCGCACGCCGTCCATCGCGCCGATCGAGGACGCAGTGCGCTCCGACGCATTGAGCCACCTGTCACTGCTTGCCATCAAGTCCGGCGGTGAAGTGGTATGGGATCCGAAGGCCTATCGCATCGTATCGCCAGACGCGCTCAATGCCCAGATGACCTGTGAGGTGCGCGGCAAGTGGGAGCAAAGTTAACGGCGGATTTTTCCAGTCCTGCATGAGTGGCCCTGCGGAGAAACACCCGAAGCGCTGGCGATGGCGCTTCGAATGGTTGTGCCAAACCGCGCTGGAAAGAGCCGTTGGCTGGTTGCCTGGGCCGCTGGTGTTCCGCTTGGGTGAATCGTTAGGATGGTTGGTCTGGAAATGCCTGCCGCAACGCCGCAAGACGGTGCTGCGAAACCTGCGCATCGCCTTTTCTGGTGAGCACGATTTGCCGGAAATGCGGCGGATGGCGCAGGCGACGTTCCAACGGACCGGGGGCAATCTATTTTCTGCGGCCCGCACTGCCCGCTTGGCACCAGGCAAGCTCGGCAGCGTGATTCAGATCGAAAACCTCGAACTCTTGGAACAGGCGCTCGCCGGAGGCAAAGGCGTGGTCTTGCTGCTATCACACATGGGCAACTGGGAGCTGCTCAGCCGCATCGTCCACCTGTTTCCAGTGGGGGCAAAAGCCGGCGCGTTCTACCGCCCACTCAATAACCCGCTGCTCAATGAGGATGTCCTGAGACGCCGCCAAGCCGACGGTACCCGCATGTTTTCAAAACGCGACAACCCCCATTTGGTCGCCGGATTCTTGCGGGCGGGCGGCATCGTCGGAATTTTGGCAGATCAGCGGGTGGGGGCTCCCGGCGAGCTTGTGCGGTTTTTCGGGCGCTTGACGCGGGCCAGTCCGTTGCCAAGTTTATTGGCGCGGCGCTCTAAGAGTTCGGTGCTTGCACTTTCTCTAACCACAGTGGCGGCAGGCCGCTGGAGCGCTCGCTTTGTGGCACTGGATGCAGCTAACACCACTGACGGATGCATGGTGACGCTCGAAAAAGCGATGCAGCGGGCCGCCTTGGATGTGTTCTGGTTGCAGGAACGCTGGAAAGTCTATCTCGAACCCGATTTTACGATCCGCGACTGGCTAGGAACCCAGACGCATGGCTCCGGCAAGTCCCACCGCGCCTTGGTCTGGCTGTCGGATGCGCCACACGGATGGTGCCTGCCTGAGACATGGACGCATCCGGATGTGACCTATGAAGCGGTCATGGAAACCGGACAAACCCTGCCCGCGTGGCTGCCGGACACCACGCCAGTGCATAGGGCACCGCGCGGGGCGGATCGCACCACCTTGCAAAAGCTTATTGCCGCAATGGATTTGTTGGCTCCCTTGCCGGTGGATTACATCATCACCTGCGGTGCAATATCTGCACTAACAAAAGCCAGCCGACGCGAGTGTATCCCGCTGGTATCGCTATCGAGCTAGCAGTTATTCGCATCAACCGAGGTTTGCCTAACTGATATGACAACTCAAACATTGGAGTTCGGGATCCATCCGCCGCCAGCCTCGATCGGCGCCCGCAAGATCCTCGTCATCAAACTCGGCGCGCTGGGTGATATCATTCTGGCGATGGAGGCCTTCCAGGCGATCCGCAAGCACCATGCCAATGACTCGATTACCCTGCTGACCCGCAAGCCGTTTGTTTCCCTAACGGAAAAAATGCCGTGGTTTGATGCGATTTGGCCCGATCCCGCGCCCAAGCTTCTGGAAGTGAGCAAATGGTTGGCATTCCGCAGGCGCCTGCGTGCCGCCAATTTCAGCCGCGTTTATGACCTCCAATGCAACGACCGCGCCGGATTCTACTTCCGTTTGCTAGGTCCTGGCCGACCCGAGTGGTGTGGTGTGGCGCGTGGCTGTTCTCATCCGCGACCGGATTTCGGCGGAGAAAACCTGCCGGTCACCGAGCGTCTGCTGCGGTTGATCGAGGCGGCGGACGTGCCTCGTGCCGGACCTGCCGAGCTGGGCTGGTTGGACGGAGACATATCTAACTACAATCTTCCCGCCCGCTACCTGTTGTTGGTCCCGGGTTGCGCGCCGCAACACCCGTACAAACGCTGGCCAGCAAAACATTTTGCCGCATTGGTGGAACGACTTGCAGCGCGTGGCGTGACCGCAGTGGCCATCGGCACCGCTGTGGACAACAATGCCATCCGCGAAATCCAAGCATTGGCCCCGGGCTTGATCAATTTGGCCGGCCGCACCGACCTCGGTCAAGTGGCGGCCTTGGCACGGCGGGCGGTGGCCGTGGTGGGCAATGATACCGGCCCGGTGCATGTCACGGCGATGGTTGGGGCCCCGACACTGGTGCTGATGTCGCGGGTCACCGATCCGGTTCGCATGCTGCCGCGCGGACCGGCCGTTCACTGGCTGAAACGCGAGAACCTCACAGATCTAACCGCTGAAGAGGTTTTTGCAGCCATCCAAGCCCCTATCTAGCAATCTATCCACGATGAATCCAGCCGCCTTGATATTCGACCGCGATGGCACGCTCATCGAGCATGTGCCATATCTGAGCGAACCGGAGCAGGTCCGCCTGCTGCCTGGCGTGCGTGAGGCGCTGCAAACCGCGGTCGGAGCCGGGGCGCGCTTGTTTTTGCACAGCAACCAATCGGGCATCGGCCGGGGCTTCTTCGATATGGCTGCCGTGGATGCCTGCAATCAGCGACTCATTGAGTTGTTGGATCTGGGAGAACGACCGTTTGATCGGATATGCATCGCGCCGGAAGTGCCTGCCGCTCCTTCCCTCTATCGAAAGCCCTCGCCTTTGTTTGCGCAGGAGGTCATCCGCGAGTTTTCGCTGAAACCCGCTGCCGTTTGTTATCTGGGTGACCGCGGCAGCGACCTCGCCACCGCGCAGGCGGCCGGCACCCGCGGCGTGGGCATCGCCAGCGGACTGGATGACCTTCGCGCCGAACTTCAGGGACTGGGACTGGCCGGCGAGTTCCCTGTTTTTGATTCCATTGGCGCGGCCATCGACTACCTTTTCCCCAAGCCATGACCGACACCGAGCCATCCAGCCGCATTTATTCGTTAGCTCAATTGCTCACCCTGCGAGCCAAAGCAGCCGCGGATGGCTGCCGCGTGGTGCTCACCAACGGTTGCTTTGATTTGCTTCATCGAGGTCATTTGACATATCTCCGGCAATCCGCCGCACTCGGCGATCTGCTCATCGTCGCCGTTAACAGCGACGCCTCGGTGCGTGCGCTCAAAGGCAATGACCGCCCAATCAATCACGAGCAGGACCGCTCCTACGCCTTGGCCTGCCTCCGCAGCGTGGATGCGGTATTTATCTTTCCCGGTCCCCGCCTCGCCGACGAAATCACTGCTCTCAAGCCCGACATTTATACCAAGGCCGGCGACTACTCGCTGGACTCTCTGGATCCATCAGAACGTACCGCGCTGGAGGCGGCCAAGGTGGAGATTGTGTTTTTGCCATTTGTGGCAGGTCATTCCACCACTTCCCACCTTCAACGCATGCGCAATCCCGCAAGCTAACAGATCTCTGGAGCGATCCATTTAAAGAACCAACCGTGAGCCATTTATTGGTGCAACTGGATCGACGCCCGCCAACACTTGCGCGAAGCCGCCGCCCAGATCGAGCCTCCGAGCACTCCTAAATCGGCTTTGGTCCATGTGGCGTGAATGGCCAGATGGGCGGCCCTCACGGTGCGGGGGGCAAGACACCTGGGCCGGGGTTGGAGGTATCGAGGGAGGATGGATCGAGGGAGGAGAGTTCCTCGGTGATGGGCAGCGGGCGGAAGGACGCTGATTGGGTATCGACGCGGAATTCGAGCTGCATCAGATCCCGGTTGGTTTCGGCCATTTGATCACAGAGAGCGCCGTTCGCTTGCTTCAGCTGCTTCATTTCATCAAGCAGCGACACGAAAAATTCCTTCTGGGCAGAGGAGGGTGGAGCGCTTGGAGCTGAGGAGGCCGGGTTGGTGACGGATAGAAGACCTGCAAGCGGTGCGGATTGCACGGGGGCATAGGCAGCGACAAGCGGGGTTCTCGGGTTGGGGATGGGGTTGGGTATGGACCAGACGGCTGGGTCAGTGAAGGTTCTGCGGAACTCACGCATGGCGTACCAGTGTCCAAGAGTGGCAGCGGACATTGCGGCGAGGGCACAACTGCAAATGGCCGGGATGAGTGAGCGTTTCATCGTTTACCAGGTTGGGTGTGGGTGACGGTGGACGGAGTTGGCGACTTCGGGGAAGGATGAGGCAGGGAATTAACGAGTTGCTGGAGAAGTTCGATCGTGTTGCCGAGTTGCTTGGAGTCTTCGTCTAGCTGTTGGATGGAATTGGCCAATATAGCGCAGACTGTTTGTGTTTGGCTGTAGCCAAGGGCGGGGTCGAAGCCGGGTTCGCCGAGGGCGAAGGCGCTGGTATCCGGCACCAAGACGTGAGGGCGAATGTTGAGGGTGATACTGGTGGCTTTGACAAGCTCGACCTTGCGGATGAAAGACGGGGCACCCACAGCGGAGGCATCAAGGCGCCAGCCAGGAGGAATGGCGGCGAGGACTTTGGCGGGAAAAGGAGCTAGCAGCCTGATGGAAGCCGGATCAATAGCTACATCGTCGGTTTGCAGGGTTTCAACTTGAACTGTTAGGCTAGCTTCGGGCTCGCTGGAAACACGGTTGGCGGGCTCTGGCAGAGAAGGGGTTGCTTCAGCTGATGCAGCGGCTTCGGCTGGTTCTGCCTGCTTTGGCACAGTGATCGCATTGTTGGATTTGGCATCTCTGCTTCCGCTGGCGGTCCCCTTGCCGAGATCCACAACGAGCAAATGCTCAAGGGGTGAGGCATGCTGAGCAAGGCCGCCGAGCAGGCACAGGATGAGAACGGACACGCATGATTTCATTTGTCTGTGAATTGGATTTGAATGGACTCGGTGGTATCAAGCCCTAGACCCTGTGAACGGCCCGCAGCCTGATCCTGGTTAATAGGGAGCGACGGACTGTCGGCCCGCAAGACGGAACTGGGAATGGAGCGCTCAAGTAGGTGATTCCATCCGGCCAATATTTGGCCAGCTTCCTCACGCAGAAGGCGCGAATTTTCCTGATAGGTTGAGAGGCGCTTGAGCAATTCGCGCGACTCGGCGACTTCTGCGTCGGTCCACGCGAGGCTGCGAGACTGATAGAGGACGGGCACGTTCAGAACGATGCGGCTGAGGTCGCCGCCCGGTGTAGTCGCTGTTAGGACGTGTTGGATATGCAGATTGGTTTCCTCAAAGGAGGCAGTTGGAGGTTTGCCGCCTTGGGTGGGACGGGGGCCGGATGGAGGCGTGTCGGTGTCGCCTGGCAGACTTGCGGCACCGGGAAGTAGGCCGCCGGCGACTGGCGGAGCTGGCACTACGGTGGCGGTTGGCTGCAGAGGCAACGTCGGCTTGGCAGCACGAGTCAGCGTGGGAGTGGCAACAGCTTTCGATAGGTAAAACTCCGGCTTGCTGATATACATAAAGCAGAATAGGCACGCCACAGATGTGCTCAGCAGCAGCAGCCATGGATAGGCACGGGTGGGTCTATGGGGTGTCATGGCTTGGTTGATGCGGCCTTTTCGCCAGTTTTGGCGGCCCCCGGGGTGGTGGGAGCGATGGCCAGGGCGTGGGTGATGGTGGTATGGTCGGAAACTCCGGGAAACGACGTTATTGTTAGGTACTCGCGAGTGAGGCGGAGGTGCCGAAGAACACCGCCGGCCCTGCTCATCGCTTGGATGCCCGGAATGATATCAAAGGCTGTCTCGCCCTTGCGCTGGCGGCCAATCCCATCGGATCGGTAGATTTCAAACGTGGTGCTGGCTTCCTCGTTGCCGTCGGCGGAGATGCGGAGGTGGAGCCCATCGGTGGCAACATGGAACACGATGGGTTTGATCGGGATGGGAGTGACTTGTCCGCCAGTGACTTTAACGTGGGAGCTGAGGAGGAAGTTTGCGAATGGGCGGAAGTCATCAGCACACAGGGCGGAACCGAGGATGAGGCTGACGACGATTGGAAGAATGCGGATCATTCGCCAACATCCCAAAGGGAGTCCGTTGGGCTGCCGGATGGGTCATAGGCCACCCCGAAGCCATTGTCCACCACGGGTGGAAAAACCGTTACCTTGATGATGAGTATGGTACCGGTCAGCGAGGTAACGGTTGGCATGCTGGTGGCTTTGTTTGGTAGATATGGGATGAGCAAGTTATTGGTGAGCGAGGTAACCTCCACCATTGGGTTGTCCGACAGATAGAGTTTTTGGGCGGTGTAAGCGCAGCGCAAGGATTCGCCGGCATCGCGGCCTAAGCGCCAGTTTTTGATAGGACTGCCAGAAGATATGCTGATGCCGATCAAGGCGAGCATGACCATGATGACGATGGTCATTTCCAGAAGTGTGAATGCCGGGGGGCGCAGCCAGCGGCGGAATATGGGGGATGACTTCATCAATCTGTAAAACATGGATGAAAATGACTTTTGTTGGAAGCGAAAAATAAGGATATTTCAACTTTTGATCAAATCGATGGCCTCGGTGAGGATTTCGCGCAACTCCGGTTGTCTCAAGAGGGCGAGGAGATACCCCGCGACATAGAAGGCCGAGGTGCCAGCCAGTACGATCCAGACGAGAGTCCAAGTGAGCGATTGGCTTTTCGGGGCAATCCACGGGACGAACCACGCCTTTCGATCGACGACGGAGGTGAAGAACATCAGGTTGGCGTCCCTGAGGCTGGCGATAAAGGAATCGGCGAGCTTGGTATTGCGGGTGATGAAGAGGTGTTTGAAGCGAACCCCCGGGACGTCGGGCAGAATCTGAGCGCGGATTCCCTTGGGGACAAAGATCGGTAGCCGCAGGGTTTTGATATGGGTTTCGTAAACGAAATGCTCGCGCAGCCAGCGGTCAAAGCGTGTGAGTTGCATCATGAATCTTCTATGCGTTTAGAAATATATCTTTGGAAATCTGTGCTGCGGCACTAGATGCCGTTTTGCATCATTCTCGGACCCATCAGAAAAATTGGCAGGAACGTCCCAATGTAAACAGCGGTGATGAGTGATACCGCAATGATGAGGACTAGAAAACTAACTATGGCAGCAAAGTTTGCCATGTGATTTTCCGCGTCTTCCTCGTACATATCGGTGAGCATGGCGAGTTGGTTGTCGAGCGAGCCGGACCTTTCGCCGATGGAGAGCATGTGGGTGACCTGGGAATCGACTGAGGTATATTTAGCGAATGCGGTGGAGAGAGGTACTCCCGAATGTTCATACTTGTCGGCTGCGGCTTTGAGCTCATCGTGAAACGGGGTGTTGCGCATACTGTTGGCGGAGACCCGAATCGACTTGGCTAAGTTGATGCCATTGGAATGCAGCAAATGGATGGTCGATATAAATGTCAGTTGCCGAAGGCTCATGATGAGCAAGCGCAACAAGCGCCAGCGAGACATTGCCAGTCCCAAGATCAGGGTGCGGACGTGAGCGGAACGGGCGACGGTGATGGCCATGACAATCAACGCGATGACCACCATCGGCCACATTGCCTGGGTGAGGTGACTCACTTTGAATGAAATTGCGGTCATGCCATCGGGCTTGACGCGGATTCCGCACATCATTTGTTCGACTTGCGGGACGATTTGCACTTGGGAGGTGATAAAGGCACCAAGCAAGATGCAGATGATGACGCATGGGGGGATGGTGGCTTTCTTCAATTGCTTGGAGAAATGCAATTCGCATTTGAGGCGGACGGCCAGTGATTGGAAGGCGTAGTGCAATTGGCCGGCATCGGATCCTGCCTGGATGAGACCGATCACGGTGTCGCTGAAGCGCCCGGTGCGGCGGAATGCTTCATGCACGTTCATGCCGTTGCTGATGTCTTCGCGAATGCGTAGCAGGGCAGCAACCAGAACTTTGTTAGGTAGTCCATAGCTGTAGTATTTGAGGGCGTCGGTAGTGTTGATTTGGGCACGCAGCATGGAGCTCAAGCCGCGGAACAAATCGACGAGGATTATCTTGGGAAATGGCTTGATATATATGGGCCGGCAAGGGTGTGGGAGAGATGACTTTCCCGCAGGCATAGCTAGTGGGATGGCGGCGTTGGTGCTGGTGGATTCAATCATCGGAGTAGGTCATGTCAATGACCTTGCTGAGGGCTGCAAGGTCGGTTTTTCCATCGTGCAAGAGGCGCAAGCCGCTGCGGCGGAGGTTTGGGAGGAGTCCCTCATGAGCGACTTGGACCTCGAGGTCATAGGGGGACAAGAGCCCTTTGGACAGCAGGTCGGAGATTTTGGGGGTGATGGGGATGATTTCGAGAATAGCAGTGCGGCCGCTGTAGCCGCTGTTGCGGCACTCCTGGCAACCGCCGGCTTTGGCGTTGAAGAGCGAGGTGGAGCCCCAAGATGGATCGAGGCAGAAGGTCTTTCTGTCGAGGTCGCTGATGCCAGAGACGCTTTCCTTGCAATATGGACACAACAATTTCACTAGGCGCTGAGCGCAGGCGGCTTTGAGTGTCTGGGCGATTTTCCAGCGGGCGATGCCAAGTTGTTCAAAGCGTTCGATGATTTGTGAGGCGCGCGGCGTGTGAATGGTGGTGAGCACCTTGTGGCCGGTGACGGCTGCCTCGATGGCGAGTTCGGCGGACTCGATGTCGCGCACCTCGCCCATGAGAATGATATCCGGATCGGAGCGCATAAAGGAGGCGATCATCGGTTTGAACTCTTTGGCGCTTTTGAGGTCGCAGTGAGTGATACCTGGGACCTCGTCCTCGACGGGATTCTCAAGGGTGAGGATATTCACCTCGGGCCGGTTAAGTTCGCGCAATAGGGCATTGAGGGTGGTGGATTTGCCAGATCCGGTGGGGCCGGACATGACGATGATTCCGGCGGGGATTTTCATTACCTTGCTGAGGGCAAACATCGTTTCGTCATCGAAGGCGAGGGTGCCTTTGCCGAGGGTGACGTTGATATTGCTTTTGTCGAGCAGGCGCATGGTGACGTGATAGCCGCGGTAGGTACGGTGGCGTTCATAGCGAATATCGATGGGGCGGTGGAAATAGGAGATGGTGAAGCGGCCGGAAATGCCGGGAACGGTATTGCGAATCTCGGTGGGCAACTTCATCAGGTTGAGCAAGAATGCATCGAGACGGTCCTTGAGCTTCATCGGGAGTTCAATCTTGGCGCCTATGTCACCGTCTACCCGGAACGCATAATAGAAACTTTCCTTTTCGACCTTGAAGTGAATATCTGAAGCCCGGGTCTTCACCGCGTCTGACATGATGGTAGCGATGAGCTGGGCCATTGGCTCCGCGTAGTCCGTGGTCACGTCGAAATCGTGGATCTCTTCATCGAGGTCTTCGACGTCGATGGCGTCGAGTTCGGAGCGAGACGGACCGGTGGTGGTTGCGACCGACTCGATGGCGCGGTTAATCTCGGAAGCTAAGGTGACAATCTTGACGATCTCCAGATCAGGGAAGCGAGGAGCGAGGTATTCCTCCGGTAGCGCGCTCCACGGATTGGCGATGGCGACGATCAGCTTCTCTTGGCCGCAGATGCACAGCGGCGCGAACACCCCACGGGTCATCACAGTGGCATCGCAGCGGGTGTGGAGCGTGCCATCACAAAATTCGGCCACGCGGGGAAAGAAGGGCAGGCCGTTGATTTTTGCTAGAGCTGACATGAAGCTGAATCGGGTGACACGGTTAGGTACCTGATCCTGAGCGAGCTCGCTATATGATGGGTCGTGTTGTGCTAATTCGGCCATGATATGCCGACTGATGCTTTCATTGAAGGATATGCCATCAAACTCAATCATAACTCGAAATGTTTGCGGGTGAGAAATGTCCATGCCTCGTACTCGATTCTGGCAATGGTTAAAAAGGGCCTGATATCAAAACGTCGGGCGACGGCATCCTGGATATTCGCGGCGAGAAGGCTGGCGGCGATTGGATTGACGGAGGCCACGCCTATGGCATCGGTATCTTCGACAAATATCACAGGGGTCAGCAAGGATTTGGCTAGTTTGTGGATATGCTCGAAAGACTCGTAAAAGGCGGAGGGTGCGATGAGTTTGCCGGCAAACGGGATGATCGGTGGGATTGGATTGAGAGTGGCAGCGAGCTTGTCGCCGATTTCCCGAATGATGCCAGCGAGGTGCTCCTCCTGATGCCCTTGGGTGCGAGCGACGGCCTCCATGAGATCGAGCGGGCGGTTCTGTGCGTGGGCCATGCGAACGGCATCCATTGCAAGCAAGATATTTGCCTGGCTGGCAGCGTGCGAGGCGGCGAGAGCCAGAGCGGTTTGATCGATGCAGGTAGCGAGGATTTGTGCGATGTCGCAGTGAGAGAGGATTGGTGGCGGGTTGGGGGCAGGCGTTGCAGGAATTGGAGGGCAATTGGCGGGATTCTTCATTTTCCGCGGGCTTTTGGCAGGGCAGGTCTGACGGCCGGAGGAAGGCTTGGAAGAGGGGCCGGAGGCGCGCACGAATCTTCGGCGGATGAGGGAAAGTAGGGTGCCGCTTGGGGTTTGAGGCCGCGAATGGCTCGGCGCAGGTTTGGTTCGGCACTCGGATTAGGGGTGGTGTCATCGGCCCAATTGTATTCGTGGTCGATGGAGTTGCTGCGTCGCACAAACTTGCTGGCATCGGCATTGCCCGATCGATTCGTCGGATCATACGATTTGGGCGTGACAATAAATACGAGGCTGGTCTTCTCCTTGATGGCTTCTTTGCTCTTGAAGAAAAAATTGATAACGGGGATATCGCCTAGAACAGGAACTTTTGTTTTGTTGGTTGTTTTGGTTTCGCCGTAGAATCCACCGACTACCAGCGAGTATCCGTTAGGCACACGGGCAAGGGTTTCGATCATCGACTCGGTCACGCGGGGATAGAAATTGCCGGTGACGCTCTTGATATTATCGATGATCTGGGCAGAGCGGGGGCGCAATTTCATACGCACCGTCCCATCAGGCAGCAACGTCGGGGTAACCACCAACGAAATGCCGATCTCACGGTGCTTGTCTGGATCGGTGTCAATGGATTTGTCTGAGATATCCACCTTGTAGCGGACTTGTTCGGTGATGGTTGGATTGGCGGCGGCCCCGCCAGAGGTTGCGGTGGTTGTGGTGGTGATGATGGGTACACGGTCTATGACGGAGATGGTGGCCATTTCATTGTCTTCAGTGATAAGTGTGGGATTGGACACTTGGCTGGCCAGGCCGGCCTCGGCCAAGGCACGCAGCACGCCGCGCACTTGAACGGGGCTGAGAACCAGATTGGTGCCATTGGCGTCAGGAGTGTTAGATGCTAGGGATGAGGGCAGACCAAACACCGAGTTGAGATCTGCGGAGATGGTTAGGGCGGTGCCGTCTTTGCCAAGCGAACTGGTCCAATTGATGCCGCTACGTTCGGCGACGGTGCTATTGATGCGCAGGATCTTGGTTTCAACGATGATCTGGCCCTTGGCGCGGTCTATGGCGCGCAGGAGGCCACGGGCTTGTTCGATGCGATGGGCGGCATCGATAATGATGATAGTATTGGTTTTGGGCTCGAACTGGACGATGCCGGTGGCGGGGCTGAGCATCGGTTTGATCAACTCCTCGATTTGTTTGATATCAGTTGGGCGGAGGTATTGCAGTGGATAATGAAACTCGACGCTTGGCAGTTGGGCGAGTTGGGCTTGAGTCAGGGCATAGATGGTGGCACCTTTAGTATGCAGGGCCAGGCCGTACATGAAGGCGAGTTCTTCCATTTGGGTGAGCGGATTGCCATCATTCAAGTGACCGGTAACGCGGAAATCTGGTCCGGCGATTTTGGCATTGTGGAAGTATTGGCGTCCTGCTGATTTGGCTAGAAACTGGAAGACGTCGTTGATGGGGGCGTCCTTGATCAGATAGCCTTCGTCCGACGATTCTAACTGATTTTTCTGGAGAGTTGAGAGATCTGTTGGTGAAGGGGTTACGGCAGCGGGAGTGGCGGGATGGGGTGCTCGCAGGATTGAGTCGGAGTTAGCGGGGTCTGTTGAGGTGGAGGTGGTAGGTGATGTTGGCTCGACGAGTGGTTCAATCGCGGGTGACTCGATTGGGGATTGGGCGTGACTCAGGCTGGCGAGCTGAATTGCTGCGGGGATAAGAAGGAGAGAAATGGTATTCATGCGGGCTGTTGTGTTTGATCAGGGATTGGCTGTTGCGGGTGATAGAGGTGGAGGCGAGTTGATCTCCAAAGCGTTGTTTGGGTTGGCGTGAACCATTCCAGGAGGGGAGATGTTGTGAGTACCTGGTGTCATGCCTAGTGGTAGGACGTTAAGTTGCCGGATGCCGAGTTCGCCCGTTTCGAGGTTGCGGAAGACGATTTTACGGGAACTGACTTCGGTGACTTGGGTGCGGATCTGTTTGTTGTGGAAGTTCAGCGGGAGGATATCTCCTTGTCCGATGCTGCGGTTTCCGACTAGGAAGCGTTTGTCCCTGGGCATGATAGTGGTGATTTCGATCCTGGCGACGATGTCTGTCAGGGTTGCTGATGGCTCAACCGTGGTGCGGCGGATGGTCTTGGCACCAATGGGTTTTGCGACCGGCTGGGCGTTGGGATCCTGCAGCTGGCCGAAGGGATCACTGGACCGCTCACGCATCGCAAGTTGGCTGGAAATCGCCGCAACGTAACTCTTCAAATCGGTGCCGATGAAGCGCGATGCGACGGGGGCTTTGTCGGTGACGGTTGCTGCCACAGCAGTCGGCGGTGCCGTCTCCTTCGGCTTGGTGGCAAGTGCTGGCTGGTGCGCCATGAGTTGAATTGTTAAGACAGTGATAATTACGTTAGATAGGTGCCGGCAACGGATTGCACGGGCTGAAGGAACAACCACTTCGACATTTTCATCAGGTCTCCCCTGTAAATATGCTAGATAAGCGGTTTGGATCCTTGAGTGGGTAACCATCTGAGGCGTCATGATATGGACTAATTTTCCCATGCGGTGTAGTTGACTTGAAAGTTAAGGAGGCTGGAGGGGGTCTGGCGGTTTGGATTGGGATCGATGCGTAGTTCTTGGAGTTGGAGTTGAGGCATGCGGCATTCCAGTTCGAGGAATGCGCGCTGCATAGTGCGGTAGGTTCCACGGAAGACGATGCGAAGTTGTGATGAGGGTTGGGCGACGGCAGAACCGAGGCCGCCCTTGGTGGCATTGCGTTCGAAGGCGGTTTTTTGAAATTCCTTTTGCGGCAGAGCATCGGCGATGGCACGCAGATGAGAGTTGACCGCGCTAGAGGATTCGTCGGCCAGCAGGGCCGTCCAGTGTGATATTTGCGGGCGTTGGAGGGTGAGTTTGGTCTCGATTTCATGGGCTTTGATGCGATTGGTTTCGAAGGACTCGAAGAGTGATTGTTTGTTATTGAGAGAGTCGAGCATTTTGGACTTGAGAGTGAAACAGAGTGCGACGAGAAGGACGCAGGCGAGAGTCGGCAGGATTAAGCCGAAAAGCGTGATGGACTGGCGGTAGAGATTCATGGATCAAGGAGCTTTGTCGATGTTGATGGCAAGGGGATCTGTGCCTTCAAATCGTTGGGTGATGGTCAGGTCAAAGATAAACGGATAGGTGGACTCATCGGTATCGATGGTCTCCTCGGCGGGCAGTGGCTTGAAGCTGCTGTTCTCCTGGGTGCGGACGTTGATTGCCAGACTGCGGGTGCGGGCGGTTGGACTGTAGGCAGAATTGCTGGTGACACGGGCGACTTCACTGAACTGGGCCGCAATGCCTTCTTGTGTATTGAGGGTATTGAGGTGATCCACCGCCTCATCGTGGGCAAGTCCGGTGATTCTCCACTCCTTGACAAAGCCAATTTTGGTTTGAGTGGGTGGCGATTCGGGCCGCACGGTGTGGGCAAAACTCTTCAACAGGACACCGCAGTGCTCAGGGAACAGGCGGCTGAGAAGTTCCATGGAGGTCCAGGCTTTGGAACGGTCGGCCAGAAGATTGTCCCAATGCTCGCTCTTTTGGCGTTCGCGGGTGAGATTGCTGAGCCGATTCTTGATGACGCCTGCTTGGTTCGGATCAAAGGCCCACGCATCACTGCGAATGATGTTCACGATCCCGAGCGCAAACCACGCCAGCATCGTTAGGGTGAGCACGCAGAAGGCCATCCGGGCCAGTCTGAGGCCGCGGAGAAGTTGCATTTCCACACGGGTCGGGTGTACTTCAACGACCTCTCTGGTAGGTGGTAAGAAATCCTGAAGTGCCCATTTTTCACTGCGAAAGGTCCTGAATGTCAGGCTGTTAGTCAGTTCATTATTGTTCGGTTGGATGGCGGCTATCAGCGGTTCGAGGCACCAGTTAGGGATGACCTCCGGGGTTGGGGAAGTGACGATGGCGACCCGGCATTGGGGGAATGCACCGCAGAGATTGCGATGCAGGCCGGGATCGAGACTGAGACCAAGGGGCAAGATGAAGAGATCCGGGTCTTTGAGTTCCAACGAAGCATAGGTGGTGGTCAGGGCTTGGCGCAAATTTGGAGCTTGCCTCAGATGGCGGTGCTGGAGTGTTCTGAGGAGCAGTAAATCCGCGTGCTCGTTGAAAATGGCCAATACACTGAACCACGGGTATTGTAGGATGGCCACTGCGGATCTTCCCGGCGCGAATGGGGCACATTGGGCCAGGCCCATGATCGCGATGAGCGGGGCACTGAGTGCATGGGTGGCGACCGGAAAGTTGCTAGATTCGCCTGCTTGGCGCAATGCCTGGAGGAACGGGGCGTATTTGCGGGTGATGGTGATGGTGGTGCCGATCACGCCACTGCCTTGGGCGGGATAGGGGAGCACTCTCCATGAATTTTGCCCGGGCGGGATCGAGGAATCGTCGAGAATGCTGGCAGGATTTTGAACGGCGGCCATGCGCAAGTCTGGGAGGGCTGCCGGGTTGTCCAGAGCGGGTTTGAGTTCGGCGGTGGTGAATTCATCGGCCAAGTGAAGTATGACGCCAAGTGAAGATGCTTTGAAGGTACGGACATGTGTGAGCACCGCCGCCACACAAGCCTCTAACTTCGTGATGTCTGTTAGATCAGATTCAGTGATGGCCGGGCCGTTTAGCCATTGCTCTTTGTGCCGCACGTAAAGAAAGCTCGATACGCACAGACCGTCGATCCTGATATGCAGTTGCAAATCCAGATCGAGGGCCGCGTGGTACCATGCCGGATTGGTTGCCCGGGAGCTGTTTACTAGCATCCAGTGCGCTTGCTGGTAACGTTCCAAGCTATTGAGAGATGCGGGATGTTGGAAGGTGACCACGGAATCGATTAGGAGGGAGGCTGGCTGAGGCTCGAAATGAATCTCTGGTGAGAGAGCTGCCCTACCGAATGGCTGGGTAGGTGCATGGAATGTTAGACTCTCCGGCTGATAAGGAGTTTTTGCTGATATCTCACCAATGGGTGACACCTGGATCTCCGGGTGTTCCTCGCGGCCCGCCCGCTCGGAAGGAGCGGACCGCGAGGATGGATAGGTACTTCCGTCTATCAGGGGTGCCTGCCCAGATTTCACCAATCGGTCACTGGTGAGGTGAAGACGTGATTGGTCTTTTCAGCGGTTTGCACGCAGGTGGCATAGAGGTTTCCCAGCGCAGGATAATTCCCGTCGCCCGTATAAGTGTAGGTCGTCGTCTTGTCGGTGGGGCAGGTCGGCTGGTTGGTGACGTAAGCGTTCGCTCCGACAATGTT
>JBAXCM010000011.1:0-24626 GCA_037141475.1 Verrucomicrobiota bacterium
TCCAACGGGTGGGACCTGATCGCCCGCGCTGCCGCCATGGAACAAGCATGGCTTGAGCGCATGGCTGCCGGGCCGGATCAGGCGTTGTTGAGCATTGGTTTTTCCTGCAAAATTCATCCTCAAGCCAAGCTTGTCGCGCCCTATTTTATAGGTGACGAGGTATTCGTCGGGCCTGGCTGTGAGATCGGTCCCTACGCGGTGATCGGCAATGGCTCGGTGCTCACCGGGGCCAATCGCGTCGTTTACTCGCACCTTTCTCCACGCTCGTTCCTCGGCCCCGTCACCGCCTTGGAACATTGCCTGCTCGATAGTGGCGTGCTCTTCAGCCTCAAACACCTCACCCGTCTCGATCACATCGAGCCGCATCTGCTCTCCAGCCTCGCCAAGCCCACCTCCTATGTGCCACTGCGTGAGCGTCTGCATGCCTTGCTCCTCTTCCTGCTTCTCGGGTCGGGCGAGGCCACAACCGGCTCCTTCGTCACCTTTGATGGTCGACGCCTGCCCGGTGACTCGAGCGCCGGTCTGGCGAATCGCCGCGCATGGCTTCCCCTCGTGTGGCAAGGCAAGCTGTCCCTCTACGGCATTTTGCCGCGCAGCACCGAGCAATTCGAGGCCCTCAACCCAGACTGGCAAAACGTCATTCGCCATGCCCCAATGGGTGTTTTCGGTTATGCCGACAGCCAAGGCTGCCACAGCGCCGCCGATCCCGACGAAGCGTTGCACGCCGTCTATCAAGCGTCGTTGCCGCCTGCGGCCCTGAACCCGGCAATTGCTGGGTTCATCCGACGTTTGCGGGCCGCCGATCTCACTCTATCCCCATCGTCCGCATGAGTCCGTTACTCCCCTTGCCCCCATCCATCAGTGTCGTGCGCCACTCGATTCCGGCTGATACGGCGTTGGTGGGGCCGTTACGTCAGGCATTCATGCAGGCACTATCGAACGGGCTTTTTAGCGAGAAGGATCTGGTTCAGTGGCAACTGGTATTTAGTGAGTTGGTGTTCAACGCGATCGTGCACGGTGCTCGATGCGATGAAAAAGAAATGATCACCATCGAGTGGAGTATTACTCTCAACACGATTAGTCTCGCGGTTCAGGATCCCGGCACTGGCCCTCCAGACGCACTGTTGCATGCTCCATCCCTGCCTGAAGATGCCACTGCGGAGAGTGGCCGCGGCTTATTCATTATCACGAGTTTTGCAGACGAATTGAAGCCATGGCGGAGTCCGCATGGATTTCGTCTGGAGGTGATCAAGCGTTACCCGAACCAAAGCTGGTTACTGCCGGGCAACCCCGAACTTGACGGCGTCCTCGAGGAACTCTCCGCATGCTACGAAAGCCTCACCGTCTTTCACAGACTCACGGGAAGTCTCATCGAAAGGGGCAATTTGTGTGACTTCATCAACGGCGCTCTGAGTGAATTCGTCTTTCTGCATCCGCTTGACCAGATATTTTTTCAAGCCGCTCCGGCCATCCCCGATACCATTCGCAACATCCTCAGCTCGGCCGTCTGGTTCCTCGATCCAGATGCCGACGACCGCAGCCTGCGAACCCTCGGTACTCTCACCCGTGAAACCGCCTGGGAAAGCCCTCAGGAACTCGCCCATCTCAATCTCGACGTCCAAGCCCTCCGCACCATCGGTGCTGGCTGCGTGTTTCCCATTGTCGCCGGAGACCTTCATTTCGGTGCCCTCATTGTGTTGCGCAAGTCTGGCATTTCTGAGTCAAAGAGCCGGACCCTGGGAACCCTGCGCACCCTAGCCGATCTCTGCGGCATCGCTTGTGCCAATACCCACTTGGCCAAAATCCACGATCGCGCTCAGAAAGACTTGCATGAGTTGGAAATCGCTGTGGAAATCCAACGGGCGCTGCTGCCTATTCTACCTGCTCCCATCTCGCCCCACTGGCACGCCGCCATCTTTCAGGAAAGCTCGCTCACCATCGCCGGCGATTATGCCATCGCACGCAGCGACACCTCCGGCAACCTCGTGGTGGCCATGATCGATGTGATGGGCAAGGGAGTTTCCGCCGCCTTGCTCGCGAGTATTTTCCGCACGGCCTTTGACCTCTCGCTGCACCTGCCCGCGTCTAACACAATTCTCGAAACTATCAACCGTTGCCTCTGCTATCAACTTGGCAATCTCAGCATGTTCATCACTTGCTCGATTATCCGGGTTTCCGCCGATGGCAAGGTGCTTGATCATGCCAGTGCCGGCCATTGTCCAACGTTTTTCTACCGCGCCGACGGGCAGCGCAGCTTCCTCAATCCCTCGGGTCCACCGCTGGGAATTCTCGCCGATGTGAGCTACACCAGCGAGAAGGTCGCGCTGACGGGCGGCGAGCGCTTGATAATGGTCACCGATGGTTGTTACGAATGGGACCGCCGCGACGAAGATTGCGGGTGGCAGGAATTTGCCAATCACCTTGACGCCCATCGCCTCTCTCCTCCAGCAGAACTGTGGTGGCATTTGCGGGAACGTATCCGCGAACTCTCCGGCCCATACCTCGCCGACGATTGCACCATCATCACCCTTGATATCCTCCAATGAAAAAAGTCCTTGTCGCAGAAGATGATTTTGTCGTCTCCAAACTCTATCAGATGCACTTCCAGCGCAGCCGCATTCACGGCGGATTCTTCAATAACGGTGCCGCCTTGATTGAAAGCGCCAAACTCGAGCGACCCGATCTGGTCATTCTCGATTACGAAATGCCGGGCCTCAGCGGCCAGGAAGTCATGTGCCAATTGCTCCAAATCCCCGGCTGCGAGGAATTGCCTATTATATTCGTCACCGGCCGAGCCACCACCCAAGTCGTCGAACATTTGCGGGAGGGAGGGGCTCGCGAAGTGCTCGGCAAACCGTTTTCTCCGCTTCACCTCATTCACCTGATCCATCGTTTCACCGGTGACCCCAACACCCCGGATGTCCCCGGCCTCCCCGGTTCATGATTATAGAATGAAGCCGCGCATTGATATCTTTATTTTTGCCGACGCATTGGGCTGGGCGCTGGCGTCACGCCGCCAGTTTGCTCAAAACCTGTTGCCATTGCGCAATCGCTGCGAGACGTTGTTGGGGTACTCTTCCACATGTGATCCGACGATTCTAACTGGCACGCTGCCTTGCGAGCACCAGCACTTTTCATTTTTCATCAAGGCAGCGGCGGGGGCCTCGCCGTTTAGGCCGTTGCGGCACCTCGGTTGGTTGCCGGAGGTTGTTGCGGGCCATCACCGGGTTCGCAACAAGGTATCCAAGATTATTGGCCGCCGCAGCGGCTACACCGGCTACTTCCAACTTTACAGTGTGCCATTCTCGAAACTGCCCTATCTCGATTACAGCGAAAAAAAGGACATTTACGAGCCCGGTGGCATCAGCGGTGGCCAACCGACAATTTTTCAGCACTGGCAAAACTCAGGCAAACCCTGGGTCCGTTCCAATTGGCGGCTCGCTGATTCTGACAATATCGCCCATGCCCGCAGTGAGATTGAAAAGGGTGACGTCGAATTGCTCTATCTGTTCACCGCACGCCTCGACGCCGTCATGCACAAACATGGCGTCAATCACCCACAGGTCGATGCCGCCTTCGACCAGTTCGGTGCCAATCTCCAGGCGCTCGCAGACTTGGCATCTCGCCACTACCGCGATGTGCGCCTGCACCTGTTCAGCGATCACGGCATGGCCGACGTCCACGTTTGCTCCGACCTGCTGCCACGTTGGGAAAAACTCGGCCTCAAGTATGGACGCGACTACATCGCCGTGTGGGACTCCACCATGGCCCGATTTTGGTTCTCCAATGAATCCGCCCGAGCCACTGCCACCGCTTGGCTCAGTGAGCAGCCAGATGGCGAGATTCTAACGGACGAGCGGCTGGCCGCCTACGGCTGCCTGTTTGAAGACCGCAAATATGGCGAGCTTTTCTATCTGTTGCCGTCGGGTTCGCTGTTGGTGCCGTCCTTTCTCAATCAGCGCAAGGTCACTGCCATGCACGGCTACGCTCCGGAGCACCCGGACAGCGCCGCAGCCTGGTTGTCCAATGCTGAAACCCTGCCGGTCGCCGCGCTGACGGATATTTTCCCGGTAATGCGTGCCGCCGCCAACTCATGAGAATCCCTATGCCACGCATCTTGCATATCCCGCGGCGATTCGCCCTCGATGAATGGGGTGGCACCGAAAGCGTCATTCTTAACCTCTGCAAACAACAACTGGCGAGCGGTCAGCAGCCGGAGATCCACACATCCCGTGCTCTCGCTCCCACTCGTCGCGAAGTATGGAGGGATATCCCAATCCGCCGTTATCGCTATGTCTATCCATTTTTTGGGCTGTCCAAGGCGGACCAACTCGCCCTCGACAAAAAGGGGGGCAATCTGCTCTCCCTCGATTTGTTTTGGCATCTGTTGGCAGCACGCAATGTCCGCATCTATCACGCCCATGTCCTCAAACGCATGGGCGGCGCAGTGATGACCGCAGCCAGGCTCCGCCACAAACCTTGTGTCGTCACCCTCCATGGCAATGTCTTCGACGTTCCGCCCGCCGAAGCCGCCGCCGTCGTCGAGGCCCAGCAAGGCCACTTCGAGTGGGGCAAGCCGTTCGGGGCCCTTTTCCGCTCCCGCCACCTGCTCGATGAGGCCGACGCCGTGCTCTGCGTCGGGTTTTCCGAATACGAAAAAGCCCGGGCGACCCTCGGCCATGACCGCGTCTATCACCTTCCTAACGGTGTCACCCCGGATGCCTTCGCCGCCGGCAACCGCGCCGCCGGCCGCCAAGCTATCGGTTGGCCGGACGACGCCATCGGCTTCGGCTGCCTCAGCCGCATCGACCCACAAAAAAACCAGCTTTTGTTAGTTGAGGCATTTGCGGCGCTTGTTGCGGCCCAGCCGCAGCAGGAGTATCGCCTGCTGTTAGGTGGGCCGGTCACAGCGCCTGCCTATCTTCAGGATATCCGGGATTGCATTGGCCGACACCGGTTGGAGGCACTCGTCACGCTGCATCCGGCGGTGGAGGCGGAATCCACCACACACTGCGATTTGCTCGCCGCTCTTGACGCCTTCGTGTTGGCCTCGCGCCACGAGCCCTTCGGTATCGTCATCCTTGAAGCTTGGGCCGCTGGTTTGCCAGTCATCGCTTCTGACATTGGAGGACTCTCGAAACTCGTCAGCCATGAGCGCGACGGCCTGCATTTTCCAGCTGGCGATGCCGCCGCGCTGACCGCCGCGTTGGCTCGTCTTGCCGCTGATCCCGGCCTGCGCCATGCCCTCGCCGTGGCAGGCCACGCGAAGATGATCAGCCATTACACATGGGCTGCGGTGAATGCGCAGCTGGAGGAGATTTATCAACTAGCCGAAGCCCGCCACCGATGACCCCAGTTCCGCCGGCCGTATCTGTGATCATGCGCAGCTTCAATGAGGCTTGGGCCATCGGAGACACCATCCGCCAAGTCCACTCGCAAAACTACGCGGGAGAAATCGAGCTCATTGTCATCGATTCCGGCTCCAGGGATGGGTCCATCGAAATCATCCGAAATGCCAAGCCCGCCGAGCTTATCGAAATCCCCCTCGGCACATATGTCCCGGGTGTGGTCCTCAACCAAGGTGGCCGCTTGGCCTCTCATGAGTGGCTGGTCTTTCTGAATGCCGACGCCACTCCCGTCGGTCCCAACTGGCTAAGCGAATTGCTGGCAGCGTGCCTCGAAAATCCCAAGTTAGGAGCTGCCTTTTCGCGGCAGATCCCTCGGCCCGACTGTCGTGCGGTTTTCGCCCACGACTACGAGCGCTGTTTTGGCCCGAACCGAGAATCCAAAAATTGGGGGCACTTTTTCAGCATGGTTAGTTGTGCCACCCGGCGATCGGTACTAGATGAGCATCCGATTCGAGAGGATCTACAATATGCCGAGGATGACGAGTGGACGCGCCGCCTCAGCTCCGCCGGATATCAGATCGTGTATGCCGGGAGCTCGGTGGCTATGCATTCCCATAATTACACCTTGGCACAAGTCAGAAAACGCAGTCGCGGCGACGCTCTCGCCTTGGCGCAGGCAGGTAACGGCTCGGCGCATGGCAGGCGGTTTTTCCAGCAAGTGGTTATGGGCGCGGCGCGGGATTGCCTCCGCGATCTGAGATGGTGTGCCAGCCATGGCCGTATCTCAGAGCTCCCTTTCGCCGGACTCGCTCGCATCTGGCAACGCTACGGAGCGTGGGAAGGCTTCAACCTGCGCAACCCCCCATGAGCCTGATATTCTATGACGATAGCCCGGTGTTTGGCGGCCATGAAGTGATGGCGCTGTTGGGCTTGGAGGCTGTGCTGGCGGAGGTTGCCGCGCCCCTGCATTTTTTCGCTGCTGCCGCCAACGTCAAGCTATGCACCAAAGTCGCAGCCTTGGCCGCCAACCATCCCCACCTGCGGCTCGAAACGCTTGACTATCATTCCTCAAAATTCGAGGCACTGCGCAATCAACTCCAACCGTCCCGCGCCCGCCGCCTCGCCCAGCGATTCCGGCAACTCCACCCCTCGCTAGTAGTCGCCATTCAAGGCAACATCGAGCACTCGTCTCTCGCGTTGCATGCCTCCCGCTGTGCTTCCATCCCCGTCACCAGCTACATCCCGGTGCCTCATTCCAATGCGGTTATGGGTGCAAGGTTAGGAACGATCCGCGATCTGTTTGCCAGCCGCCTGTTCCGGCTCCCGGGTTCGTTCATCACCATCAGCGATGAGATGGCCAGGCTCCTCAGACTACAGGGTGTCACCGCACCCATCCACATCGTGTATAACGGAGTCGATACCGCGCGTTTCCAACCCGGCGGCGAGGCAGTTGCAGCACGCCAGCAATTGAACCTTCCAACAGGTAAAATCCTGTTCGGCATCATTGGCCGCATCGAGTTCCGGCAAAAACAACAGCACCTCCTCGTTCAAGCGCTTGCCGCTAATTCCTCGCTCGCGGCGACATGCCATCTAGTGTTCGCCGGCGACGGACCGGATCGCGCTGCACTGCAATCACTCATCCAACAACAGGGTATCTCCGCTACCCTGCTCCCGTGGTGCGACCCCGCCCCGCTCTATCAAACCCTCGACGCGCTGGTCATTCCGTCCCGCTATGAAGGATTGCCGCTGGTGATGTTGGAAGCCCTCGCCTCCGGCACCGCCGTGCTGGCTGCCGACCGCGACGGCATGAAGGACTTGCTGACAGCAGAGTGGCGATTTGAATCTAACAGCTCGACGGCACTCGCCGCTGCGCTCACCAGCTTCATCCAACAAGGACGGCCAACCCCGGCGGCAGCGCTGGTTGCCAGGGTGCGCGACTCGATGTCGCTGCAGGCCTTTCGCGCTGCGTTTGCCGCCACTATCCGTAATCTGATCTCTAGCACTGAGTTGGAAGGAAAACGAGTAAGCCATGAATCGCAATAGTTACCCTTGGGTGGATCACCTCAAAGCACTCGGAATCTTTCTGGTAGTGGCCGGCCATACCTCGTTGCCGCCAGCACAGCACCGCTGGATCTATGCGTTTCATATGCCGTTGTTTTTCTTTCTGAGCGGCTTCCTGCTTACTCCTGGTGCTTTTGGTATTCCCCTGCGGGAGTTTTTCCAGCGCCGGATTTGGAAGCTCGTGAAATTTTACGGGTGGTTTGGCTTGCTGGGCACAGCAGTGTACTGTTATATGTTCAAGCAGGAGCAGTCATTGGCGGTGGCACTCGGTGGGCGCCTCTATTCACTGCTGTATGGCAGTGCCTCGCACGACTCCACGGCCGATCTCTATCCGCAGGTCCTTTGGTTCTTTCCAGGGCTTATCAGCGGCTTGCTCATCACCTTCGCCGTATGGAAAATCCCATGGCCGTGGGCTAGGGCGCTGACGATGGCAGCGGTAGTCACCGGGGGCTTCCTGATGGTCGGGTGGGCTCTCCCTTGGGAATTGGAGAGCGGTTGTTTGGCTGCTGGTTGCCTAGCCACCGGCCATTGGGTACGCCTCGCGGGGTGGGAGGAAAGGCTTCAGTTAGCAAGCCGCCGGGCCTTGCCGGTTGCGGTTATCGCTTTGTTGATAGGCAGCTGGCTAGCCATTCTTAATTCCGACTGCTTGGACATGCGCGTCGGGCGAATCGGCAATCCCTTACTCGCGCTTCCTGCCTGCGGGTTGCTAATATTGGCACTGACACTTGGCGCGATGCGTCTGCCCGCTTTGCGAATATCAAAGGCGGTGGCCGCCGCTACCATTGTGATTTTTCCCACTCACATGTTGTTTTTCCCCTATCTGGATCGGATCGTGATCAAGCTGGGTGGGCCTGCATGTGCCTTGATGGTCAACCCCGTGGGGTACGGCTGGAGCAAAGCCGCTGTGATCGTGGCGGCGACCACTCTGGCTCATGCCTCTTATCGGCGAGGCTTCAATCATCGGTCTCAGCGTGGTTGAAGCGCCAGTATAGGCGGGCTAACAAATGAACTCGTATGATCCGAAACTGCTCGCTCTCATCTGGAGTAGCCGGTTGCCGCAGCCGCCGCCAACCCCAGTGTAGAATCTCCCACAGGCTGCCTCTCACACCTAACCAGTACGGGCGTAGGCCATACTGGGAGGCGAGGCGAAACGCACAGCAAGCAAATAGGAAATCCCGGGGATGGGCTTGCCGCTGGTAACTGAACTCAAACTCTACGAAACGGCAGGTCTGCCCCCGCCGGACTTGTTCCACAGCCCATACATAGTCCTCCCCCGTAGGCCAAGTTTCTCTAAAGGGTAATTCTTCCCATAAGGAGCGGCGCAGCAATCCAAAACTGTTAGAATAGATGGTGGAGAATTTGAGACCCTTGGCCTGGAGTTCCGGCCAAGTGATGGCATTCGTGTAATAGTCATCCGGAGTCCACCTAGCACTCGCGCAGGCGGTTAGCGGATCATCCAACGCCGCACTGAGTCTGGCCAAGGCATCGGTGGACAGGAGCACCGTATGCGAACTGAGCACGAGGACCCGCTCGGCGGGACAGCGGGCGAGTGCGAAGTTGAGTACCTTGGAATGCTGATATGGCGCAATCCATTGGACGATGGTGGCACCGGCGGCTTGAAGTAAAGCGGGTGATCCATCAGAGCTGCCGCTGTCAACGCCGAGAATGAAGTCAGGCTGGAGTGTTTGCGCCCGCAAGGCATCCAACACCGCAGGCAGCGTCCGCGCGGAGTTTTTGAAGCGAATTACCACTCCCAAGTGAAATCTCGCCGGCTCAATCTGCCGCCGCTCAGGTTCGCCGGGGGCCACGGAGGCGTGCTCGCCAATGTTATCCATGATCATGTTAGGGTTGGTAGTTGGGTGAATACGAAGGCACGAGTTTCGCCTTGCGGGAAAAGGCCGAGCGGCGATGCCACAAACCGCAGGAGATACTAGGGGGATCGTGAGTGTCTCCGCAAGGATTAAAATATGTTAGAAAATTCACACTAGGGCAATTGGCTTGAAATGTTTCTAATCGATGAGCAGCAAAGATTTTTGAGTTTGGAGCAAAATTTGCTATCAATTTGGCTTTGTTAGCCGATTTATGAACCCACTGCCCCTCATCCTCCATGGGTTACTTTGCCGAGCCCACGACGTCAAGGCCATCTGGCGCAGGGCCGTCGGACTGACCTCGCGGGATCAATTCGGTCGTCTGGCAATGCCCGGGTATGACGCATTCAACCCCTAGCTGGTGGGCAATCAAGACAATTTTCCTCAAAGCCTTGCCATTGAGGGCAAAGACCGTTGCGGCAAACTTGGTGCCATCGGCACTTTCTGCCGCCCCGTCCTCATGTGAAGCTACAGCGGCAAGAAGGATGACTGCGAATTGCCAGGTGCCTAGGAACGTCGCCTTCTTGCGCGAAGCCGCTTTGGCCATCCTGTCCCTTGAGCAGCATAGCTCAGCCAACCCAGCCTATGATCACTGCCGCGACTATCGCAGAAACTCCTTCGAACGAATCAAGAACGCTCTTCCGTTCCCGGAACGGAACGAGTCAGCTCGAAAAGCCGTATAATAAATTCTTAGCGGCGTCAATTGTTGCTTGTCACGCCAGCGAGGGCGGATATCTTGGTGGCGACGTCCACCGACAGGTGAGCCAAACCTTCATACACAACGATGTCAGAAATTACAGACCATGCAATAATGGGCGGGACGGCGAAAATTCCGGTAGCGGTCACTATCACGGATTCCAATTTTTTCATTGCGGTGTTCACGCTGCTGCTGTCGCTGCAATTTCACAAGGTGAGAGCCAAGATGCATGTCCTGAGTGTGAATCTCAGCGATGAGGAAAAGCGCCTTCTGCGGCAGTTTCCCGGCACGCAAGTCATAGAAGCCGATCCCGACAATCCCCGCGGACCGGCCTGTCGCAAGGGAGAGGCCATCCTGGCGGCCGCGCGGATTAGCCCGGAGGCCACCCATATATCGCTGTTTGACGGTGACACGCTGGCCACTGGCGATATCACCGAGCATCTCTGCCCGGATGGCGAAGCCCTTTTCGGCCGCTGGAAAACCCCCGCGGAAGACGGGCAAATTTTCGCGACGCGTTACGAAGCGGACGACGTGCCAGGAACCATCCCTCGCCAAATCCTCAAAATTTGGCAACAGGATGTGAACGAGCGCAGCACGCCGATGATTCACAACACGGTTTGCGGCGGTAACCTCACGGTTCATCGCAAGGCGCTTGGCTTCATCGAGCGCTGGCAATCCCAGATGGACAAGGTGCTCCCGGTGCATATCAAGGGCGCTCACCACTTTGAATCAAAAGCCTATTTTCAGGTGGATGAGTCTGTGCTTAACAGTTTGCTAGCCTTTGCGTATGACGCGCCGGCGGCCCTGCCCGCCAAACTCAACATCGATCCGAAGGCGTATGTGGCCCACCTTGGGCCTAACAATCCGAAGCCGTGGGTGCTGTGGCGACCCGAGAAGCTGTGCTACTATCCGCAAGTCGCCCGCTTCTTCACTTGGGCTAAGCAGGAAGGATACGAATTACCCGTGGTGCCTTGGACGTTCCAGCAAAGGAACAAGCTTGCCGTCATTGCCAGTGCCCACTTGTTCGGGTTGGCACGCTGGTTCAAGGGCCGCCTCAAAGGCTGAGGCGCACTCCGCAGCGGAGTGCATGTTGGAGTTGAGTGCGTATGAACCAAATCAAATCATGAAAAATGGGAAAGTTTGTCGCGCCCTTGTCAACTAACGATATGACGCAGGAAATGAGCACGCCAAATGAGATGAATACCCTCGGTGTGGTTATGCGGTATCGCAATTCTGCGGTGACCCTCCCGCGCGTCCTTGAGGCCCTGGCGGCACAGACGCGACAGCCAGATGTCATTGTCGGCCTCGACAACGGCAGCACCGACGGGAGTCGGACTATGCTGGAACGCTGCGGAGCACGCATTGTCAACTGGACGAAGCCTTACCACGTGAGTCAGGTTCTTAATTGTGGATTGGATGCCTGTGCCACCGACCTCGTAGTGGTTCTGAGTTCCCACTCGGTATTGACTGAAACGGACACCTTCGCCCGCTATGAAGCGGCCTTTGTTAACCCCCTAGTGGCTGCCGTAAGCCACCGTTACCTAGGTGTTGAGCGGTATTCTGACGAGATAGATATTGCCCAAGTTCGACGGCTCGGTTTGGGTCGCGGGAGCTTTTACAGCAACAGTGTCGGCTGCCTGCGCCGCCGCTTCTGGGAGGAGAGCCCCTTCGACGAGCGGCTCGGATTCTCTGCGGAAGATTACGACTGGGCGCTGACCCAGCTCGAACATGGGCGACTCGTTAAGCTGCTGAATTTTACCCACGAACATAATCGCGGTACCGCTCCTCCCGGGATATTCCTGAAGACAAGCCGGGACGTGCGCGCTGTTGCGAACAAGCACGGCCTGCCGATGGCCAAGTGGGGCGCGGGGGGCGACCTCTACGAACCGATCCATGCCCTCTACTGGTTTGCGAGGTGCCTCGGCCGGGATCCCGCCGCCCGCCGCAATCTCCGCAACCAGCTCGACTGGGCTCGCGGCGCTCTCGACTGGCACCGATATGATCCATTCACGATGAACTCATTACAGGAATTCCATGCATAGCATCCTTGGCCCACCGCGGCGGGCGCTCCCAGCACTTCCGCGCAGCCAAGGTCTCGATGTGTTGCGAGGAATTGCGATCTTGCTGGTCATCTGCAATCATCTTGAGCCTAGGACCATTCCCGGTTTCGTAGCCCCAAGTGGGACAGCCGGATTTTTTTATTGGCATTTGAAGTCATTTGGCAACACTGGCGTGGACCTGTTCTTTGTGTTGAGTGGCTTTCTGATCTCAGGTCTGCTTTTCAAGGAGCTTACCCGCAGTCAGCGCATCGATTTCCCACGATTTTGGCTGCGACGGGCGTTCAAGATCTTTCCCTCGTACCTGTTGCTGTTGCTGATACTATGGATTTGCAGCATCACCTCATGGTCTCATCGACCATGGACCCACCTCCTGTTTGTCCAAAACTATCTGGATAACTACACCAATGGCCCAACCTGGAGCCTCGCCGTTGAAGAGCATTTCTACCTTCTGCTCCCTTTGGTGCTGTTAGTTCTTGGAGGCGCCACTTTCTCGCGGCCGATCCTGTTCCGCGCCCTGTTGGTTGCTTTTATTCTCTTTATTACGGCGGGACGTTGTCTTCATCAAGCTGGGGTCGTCAGCAACAACGATTTCATGCTAAGTCACTTCCGGATGGACAGTCTGGCCATGGGAGTTTTGGCCCGGCATTTGCTCCACACCCACTCCTGGCCTGCGCGGGCAATTCAAGCCAGACCTTGGACGGCGACGATGTGCGCTACCGGGCTGCTGTTCCCGGCTCTGGTCGTGTCGCGAATACACCCCTTCATGTTTTGCGGTGGCTATGGGCTGCTGGCCCTTGGTTACGGGATTTTGGTGATTCTCGCAGCACAGCGAGACCCCATCGCCGATCGCGCCACCGTGGCGGTGGCAATGGTTGGGCGGTGGTCCTATAACATTTACCTGTGGGATTCTTTTCTTTTGGTCCTTCCCATACCTGGTTATGCCTTCTGTCAGTATGCTCTGGTCGCCAGTCTTGAACCGGGCTTGCTTCGCTATACGCTTCAGTTCTTGTGGTTCGTCCTAGCGGCGCTGGCCATTGGAGGCCTGCTAACGCGGTGGTTCGAGCAGCCCTTTTTGCACCTTCGAGACAGGGTTCTGCCATGGACGTCGAGGGACCGGGATCCATAGGGGTCTGTCGGGTTTGAACCCCTGAGGGATTGCAGCTGGCACCCGGTGCCATGCGGAATGAATTCGGGCTTGCAAGGACAGGAGGCCGGTCTCATGTTTTGTCCATCCGAACGTCCCTTGTGCACACTTCCACTGAACCCACCCCGGGATTGGATTTGCCAGCCGGTGCAAACTCCGCACCGGGGGTTGGTGGCGTGCCACCTAGCGCCAACCCCAAGTTTCGCTTTCCGTTGCATTTTGATCCGGTGCGCATGCTCGCTGGGGTGCTTTCCCGCTGGCCGTGGATCGTCATCGGTACCCTCGCTAGCGCCACTCTCGGCACCTACACTGGTATTCGATTAACCCACCCGTCGTTCTCTCTCACGGTGTCCCTGATTAAACGAAGGATGCCGCCCACCGTCCAAGTTTCGACCGTTGGTCAGGCTTATCGGCCAGCGGACTTGAATGACGCCACGCTACTGGCCACCCTACTGGCCAGCGCGCCACTCGATCTGGCGCTCAAGCGTTCGAAAAACGCCATCGATCCAAATAGAATCAAAGACTTAGTCGAGGCAAAACAACTCGAGGGTACCGACATCTTCTACATCACCTACCACTCGCCCATCAGTGCCGAGGATGCTATCGCATTCAGTGGAATCTGGGCAGCCGAAATCAATGTTTATACCCAGCAACTACAGCAAACCGAAGCCCACGAAGTGCTGTTAATTCTGCAAAAGGAAGTCACCGAGCTGGAGGGAAAATTGGCCGCGACCGACCTCGAAATGCTTCATTTCTCCAAGGAACATGATTATCTCGGGGGCGAGGCACAGGTCGGTGCCACCTTGGGCAAGCTCTCACAGATCGAACTGCAACTGGAAACGTGCCACACCAAAGCGGCCACCGCTGAGGCACAAATTAAAAACTTCACGACCGAAATCCGGCGCCATAGCCCGATTGATTTGCAGCTCAAAACCGCCAAAGAGGAACTCGCCAACCTCCGTGCGACCTATACCGACTCCAATCCACTGGTGCAAGCTAAACTGCAGGGCATCGAATACCTCAACGAGCAGGTAGAAAAGCTGGGTGACAAAGAATCCTCTGATCTGGATATTTATACCGGCACCTCGTTGGGCGATAGCCTGTATATGTCGATTCTGGCGCTCCGAAACCAACAACTGGAAGTCGATAGCCAAATCCAAGCTCTCGGAAAACTCTATCAAACCACCAGCAAGCGCCTTGCGGAGTTTCCCGAGATCGTGAGTGCCTATGAGGCCCTGAGAAAAAAGGGTTCTTCCTTAAGCGAAAGTCTCACCCTAATGAACAACCGGCTCAAGGAGTCCGAAATCTTCGCCTCTGGGGCTCCCGGTTATTGGCAGGTTTTTCAGGCTCCCGATCCCCGCCTCATCAGCCCCTCATCGCGGGTGAAAAAACCTGCGTTGTTGGGCATCGCTGGGGGTTTCCTAGGTGCCGGTTGCTCGGTTTTGCTCACTCTGCTGTGTACCCATCGCACGCTAGGACGTTCGGTGCTTGAATGCTGCAGTGCGACTGGAGCGCCGCTTATGGGGCAGATTCCCAGCAGCCCTGAGGCAGACACCCGCGCTGCCGTCGAACAACTTTGGATCACCCACCTCGCACCACACCGGAACACGCCGGCTCATGTCTTATGGTGGACTCCCGCACTGGGTCAAGCCGTCGAACGCCAACTCTGGATTCTGCTGGCCTCCGCCGCTTGGAATGATTGCGGCAAGCCGCTGCGAATTCACGACCTCACACCGGACGACCTCTGGAACGACATCAGCTGCCCAGACACGCTGGAGTGGCTTAGCGGCCCGGATCCGAGTGCCGCGTTGAGCCCCACCACGGGACAGCCCTGCGCGATCGCCCTGTGGCGCGCCGCTGGCCTGCCCCACGGTGAAGCTCGGGAGCTGCTCGGGGAGGGCGAGTCTTGGATTGCCGTGGTCGAGGGGCACAAGAGTTCGCTGCGCCGCAGCGCCGAGTTCCAGAAGTTCAGCGCCGCCTATTTGCCGCCATGTGCGGGCACTCTGGTGTGGATCGACCGGCCGACCGGTGCCATCCGCGCGGCGGCGGACGTCGTCTCCACCTTCCTTGCCAAACGCTTTTCTTAGCCCCTTTTCAATGATGCAACGAGCCCTGACCCTTCTCTTGCTATATGCCGGCACGCTCGTTCTGCTCCGTGCTCAAGTGGTTTCGCCCGAAACGGCCAAGAACCCGGCACCTGTTGCCAATGTGCCGGGCAACCAGGGCACCACCTCCCCCGCATCGTGGCGTAAACGCTACGAACTGGGTCCCGGCGACGTGGTCAATTTCTCCTTTTTCGGCCGACCGGAACTCAGCCGCCCGGGCTTCCGAGTCGCCCCAGACGGCACCGTGAGCTACCTCCAAGCCCAAAATATTAAGGTTGCCGGCCTCACCCTTGACGAGGCTCGTCTCGCGATTGAGAAAGGCCTCTCGTCGCAATTCCGCTCGCCGCGTGTTATCATCACTCCTCAGGAGGTCGGCTCCAAGCGCTTCACCATCCTTGGTAAAGTAGCCAGTAAGGGTGTCGTCACCCTCGAACGGCCCATCACCTTGGTCGAAGCCATCGCCAATGCTGGTGGACTCGAAACCGGCATGTACGACTACAAGATCATCGAGCTTGCCGATTTGGACCACTCCTTCGTTGCACGCGCTGGCCGACACCTTCAGGTGGACTTCCGCCGCTTGCTGCATGAGGGGGACATGAAATTCAACCTTGAAATCGAGCCGGATGATTTCATCTACATCGCATCCAATATCACGAATGATTATTACGTGCTCGGAGCCGTAGGATCACCCGGTAAACAAGGGCTCACAGAGGATGCCTCGGTGGTCGCCGCCATCACCCTGCGCGGTGGCTTCGGAGAGCGTGCTTGGATCAGCCAAGTGCTTGTCATCCGCGGCAGCTTCGTCAAACCCAAAACTTTCATCGTCAATGTGAAAAATGTGCTCGCTGCGAAGGAGAAGGATTTCAAGCTGGAGCCCAAAGACATTGTTTACGTGGCAGACCGCCCGTGGTCATTTGCGGAGGATGTGCTCAAGGACGCCTTGTCTGCCTTCACCTCCAGCGCCGCCACCAGTTGGATCAGCCAACATGCCAAGCCCATTGTCAACCCTCCCTGATGGCTAGAACCCTTTTGTTGCACTGCATGGTATTGATTATGGGCTTGCTCGACAATGCCTGCCAACAGACGATTCCCAAATCCCAATTTGATGTCCGCAAAGTGGACCAAACGGTCAAGAATCTCACTTTTACCAATGTCAAAATCAAACGCAACCTGGATCCCAAGTTGCTGATTGCGCCTAGCGAAACATACATCCTTGGACCGGGCGATATGCTCGAAATCGAGATCGCCGAGGTACCAAACACCTTGGCCAAAACCTTTGTGATGCCCGATGGCATGGTGTACTACAATCTCGCCGGGGGCATCCGGGCGGAAGGATTCTCCCAAGCAGACTTTGCCAAACAACTCACCGCAGTCCTCAAGCAGGATTATGCCAACCCGCTCGTCAACGTCAGCCTCGTCGAAGTGCGATCGCGCCGCTACTGGATGCTTGGCCAAATATCCAGACCCGGTATCTACCCACTGCGTCAGCCCACCACCCTGCTGGAAGCCATCGCGCATGCCGGCGGCATCGCCATGAACGGCCAGGGCGGCACGTCGGTGGAAATCGCCGACCTTGCAAGCAGCGTTGTCATCCGCGATGGAGATATTCTGCCGGTGAGTTTTGAAAAACTGATTAAAAGCGGCGATACTTCCCAAAACATTTTTCTGTGCCACAACGATTACATCTATGTGCCGTCCTCGGGATCATCCAACGTCTTGATGCTCGGCGCGATCACCTCGCCGCAAGCCATTCGCTATACGGAAGCCCTCTCCCTGGTGGAATGTGTCGCCCAATGCCGGGGACCCACCGCAGACGCCTTTATTAGGCAAGTGGTGGTGGTCCGCGGCTCGTTCGAAAATCCCAGTGCGGCCATTGTTGACCTGCAAGCCATCCTTAGCGGCAAGGCCACCGATGTGTTGCTGCAACCTCGCGACATCGTGTGGATTCCCCGCCAGCCCCTCGGTTTGCTCGATGCCACCGTCAAACTCATTTTCAGGGATGCCTCGCGTAGTTACGCCGCGACTCAAGGGTCCCGCATCAGTGGCAGCACGCAATCTCCCAACATTCCCATCCCCGTTAGCCCCCCCTGAGCAAGACTCACCTGAGCTTCCTATTGGCCTTCGCCTGCCGCCTCCACCATTCGGCCCGTGCTAGAATCGCGCAAAAGATAATCCATGTCGTCAGATTTTTCGTCTGTACTAAGATGCGCTCCACCCGCAAATGAAAATAACTGACGACCAGGGCCACTGTGATGCCATAAAGAAGCAGGCCGAGTGGCGATTTCCAGAAATAAGCGGTGGAGCGCAGGCCATGCCACAGCGTGAGCGCCTCAAATAACAGAATCGTCCCAAATCCCAAGGTTCCGGTTTCTGCCAAGGCCAGCCAATAAAAACTTTCCGTCAAAGGATTGTTCATGAAATTCTCAGGGTAAATCTTTCTCCCGCGGTTCTGCTCCCAGCGCTCCATGACCTGCGAGTATCTCAAACCCAGCGGCCTGCTGTTAGCCAAGCCGTAATTGTTCCAACCAATCCCGACCAGCGGATGATCACTGAGCATCGTCGCCGCTTGTAGGTTGAGGGCGTAGCGGAGATCGTTTTTTGGCGAACTATCGTTTCCCGCCCGCTCCATGAAGGTATTTGCCGCCTTCGCCAGGACCAGCACTCCGCACACCGCGCCGAATACCCCCAGCGCCACCCGTCGCACGGTGAGGCCGTTCACATAGGCACCCAGCATCACCAGTGCCGAACCCACGACGAAGGCGGCCAGCGAAGCTCGTGAAACCGAGAAGATCACGGCCAAACTTGCCGTCCCGAATGCGGTGAAAAAAAGCGTGACATCGCGCGCCAAAGTCTCCTTCGAGAGGGCCAGACCCAACAGTGGAAATGCCAGCGTGTACGACCACATTGCCATCGGGTTTTGATGCTCAAACCAGCCAATGATCCGGTAGCCACCTTGCCCGTAGCGCTGCCACAGGCAAACGATTACCTGCACAATCAATGCGATGGCAAAGCCGCGCATCAACGCCAGCATATCACGCTCGTCATGCAGGGCCGCAAAGATCCCGACGAAAACGAAGGCCATCTTGGCAAACTTGAAGGCGGGCATCAGGGCGTAGGTCGGATTGATCGCCCCTTGCACCGATAACAAGCCGACACCGACCCACAACAACCATGCCCACAAGCCCGGCGGCAGCCAGCGGAAATCCCGCCGCTTTTCCAAAATTGCTGCCATTGCCAAGCCCAGAGCGATGGCTTCAATGAAGTTAAATTCGAACCCCTTGCAATGTCCGCGATATTTCTCGATCGAATAAAGCATCAGGGTGAAGTTTGTGGGCGGTCGCACCAAAAGCCACGCTAGGAAACCCAAGGTAAAGCGTCGGGCTTCGTCCTTGCCCTTCAGAAAATAGCCAAGCAGTGGAGCCATTCCCAAGTAAACCGTGGCGATCACCAGCACCTTGAGTAGCGTCTTGAGGATTTCCATGGAGCTCGTGCCGACTCCACCAGCATCCCAGCCTGCTGACAAGCAAATTCACACCTCGACCCCTTGTGAGCTTGCGCGTCAAGCTAGGAGTTGCTTACCAATATTTGCCGGACTGTAGCGGCGGTCTGTGACCGTCGCGAGCGAATATGTGGCACCTTGTAGCGACGGTCTGTGACTGCCACAAACAGGAAACGCCCACGGAAATCAACGGGATTGGGCGTGACGAATGGCTGCGGTGATGCGGTTGCGCAGGCACTTGGCAAAGAACACGAACGGATAGCCATCTTGAAACCCAACGCAGAATCGTGGGACCTCGTGCAACGGCGTCGTGGGCAACCAGAAGCCGCGTTTGATCGTGAAGGCATACTTGTAGGGCGAATCATTGGCCCATTCGACAACATCCTGTGAGTAATTGCCGTATGGGTAGGCTAGAACCGGCAAATAGCCGTCGCCGAGGGCGGTGGTCAGAATCTGGTGGCTTTGCTCAAGGTCCCGGTTCAATTCGTCCGGGGCGAGGGTTTGGAGTCGGCGATGGAGCAGGCTATGTGAACCGATGGTAATGAGCCCGGAGTGGGTCGCTTGCTGCATCTGCTCCAGTGACATGAGCGGTGAAGGTGGCATGTCGGGATCCCAGTCGTTGCTTCCTGAAAATTTGCCAGCCACGGCGAAGAGGGTAGCCGGGCAGCCTTCCCTTTCGTGTACCGGCAGGGCTTCAGTGAAAAAATTCTCGTAGCCATCGTCGTAGGTCATGACGATTTTGTTGGCATGATTCGTCTGCCAGAACGCTTGCGGGTCTCGCAGGACGTCGGCCATGCTGATAAACTCCATGCCCAGCGCACGCGCCGAGCGAATCACCCGCGTCAAGCCTTTCGGCGTAATCAGGAATTGCCGATATTTGGCACCCCCTTGAGTGTTGCTGGATACATGGTGCAGACAAAGAACAATCATCGCGGAATGGGTTTACAAAGGAAAATTTAAAGAGCAGATGACGGTGATGATGTGGGCTTGGGCGCCAAGGTGATGGCAACGCAAGTTAGGGAGTGCATGGGGACTTGTCAAAAGTGAATTGAATGGATAGCGGAAAAAATTCACGGTGTTTTCTTCCACCCTCTCTTGGCCCGGGATTTTCGAACCATGTGCGCACTCCACTGTCTCGGCCAGGTCCCTGACCACCAGGAAATCAATCAAATCTAAAGATTATTGAAAATCGGGGGAAGGGCCCGTGCCCGTCACACGCCCGTCACATGCCCGTCAGGTTGGCATGGATCTGGGCCTGCCAGCCGGCGGCTAGGATGTGGAACTCATCTGAGCGGGCATGCAGGCGCCGCACATTTTCGTTGTAGCGGGCCCACCGCTTCGATTCGTAGAAATCCCAGAAGCTGGGCTTGCCTGTGAGTTTGCGAGACCAAGCCCGCGTTTTGAAAAGCCAGGGCATTGCCCGGGCGATGCGCTCCTCGGATTTGGCCATGGAGGCCTTGACAAAAGGATCCTCGCTCCAGAGAGGGTCCACAGCGTCTAACAACATGCGGAACATTTGTTCCGCAGGAAAGGGCGTGCTAGCCAGCCAGGGCTTGGCCTTGGTGATGAAATGCGCGTTGAGCGAGCGCTCAGCCAGCATGGGCATCGCGTCGATGGGGTCAAAGAACATTTGCCCGTTTTGCACATTCCACGTCTCATCCAACACCTTGGCAACCCCATTCAGCACATAGTTGAGTGCGCTCTGGTCGTGCTGCTTGCAGGATTTTGGAAAATGGTGCAGCATGTCAAGCGCCTTAGCAAACGTGCCAGCGCGACGGATTTTTGGCAAATCCATCATCAAGAGGCCCGCATTCAGATACGGTTGTTGAGGATCCGGCGGCACCGGCAGACCCACGGGCATGTCGCGGGCGATGAGGCCCTCGACCACGCCGCCCACTCCCGTCTCCGGCAGATCCAAGTGCAGCAACTCGCTGAGGTCTTTCAGCACCAGAATGTCCACATCAACATAAATAAGGCGTTCCATGGTCACTTTCTCGGGCAGCAGCAGCCGCGCATAGGTCATGGTCGAGCCATACCGAAAGGAAGGGAATGAAGCGAGCATGTCATCCACCTTCATGAATTCGACTTCTGGCCCGCGTTTCAATCTCGCCATGGCGGCATGCACTCGCTGCTGTTCGGTCGCAGTCAGGCCGTCATGCTGGAAGATCACTTTGATCGCCGTTTCCTGAGGAACCGATAGTCGAATACTTGACAGAGTTCCAATAGCACCGGCAAGATAACGGGAATCGGACGCAACGGCAATGTGAAGATCGGTCGAACTCATCTGCTAGAAATTTACCTGATGGAAGGGTCGTTGAAAGAGCCGGTGGACAGAGCGGAAATTGGGTGGATTCGTCGGGGCTGGGACTGATAAGCGACGTAGCGGGTAGCTTTCATAGGAAGAACGGATGTCTTGTTGGTTATCAATACCCTCCACCAACTACTATGGCATTTCTGCAGCGAGAGTCGAATGGAGATTGGCAATTGGGTATTAGACTTTAGTCGTACGCACAGAGTTCGTGGTCCGGGCAGGAAACTACAGGGAACTTGTACGCCCGCCGACGCAGTGGCTTGCTTGGAATTCAGCGATCAGCCGCTGGAAGGATCCATTTTGTGGGGGATCGCTGTGCAAGAATCCTCCAGGGTCTTCATTCAGGGGACGACCCGATACCTGATGCCGTGACTTTGCAGTTTGCGGTAACGAGCGCGGAGGCTATGCTGGTCGGCGTGACGACTCAAGCACGACCCGGTGGTGGAATGTTGATCGCAGCGCCCGGGCGCTGGGATGAGGCGTGTTTTTCACTGCCGGCGCTGCGGACATTGGTGGCGTCGGGCGTTGGTGTCGGCGTATTGTGCGAGGCCGGACAACGCAGGTATTGGGAGACACTGCCGGGGCTCACGGTGCTGGATTTTCCCCCAAAAACCAAGCCGCGGGCGCTTGCTGGCGAATTGGCAGGTCTGTGGCAGGCGGCCCTTTTGTGGGAACCGGGTGTGGCCGCCGACGCCTGTGTTCGGGCCAGGATTGCCCGGCGGATCGGACCCAAAGAAAAGCCGTTGAAAAAGTATCTGACGCATCCGGTTGAATTGGTGCCCGTGGCCCGTCCGCTTGAGCATCGGGTGCGCCATTATCTGGCGTTGGTGGAATCTTTGGGCTTGGACACCGCGCAACCCGAAATCTTCGCCCCAGTGGCCCTCGGTTTTCCGCGCCACCCACAGGCATTGCTGTTGAGCCCGGATTCGGATTTCGGCCCCACTCACGAGTGGCCGCTGGAGCGCTGGGTCGAGGTGGCGCTGGCACTTCAGGCCGCCGGGTGGTCGCTGACCATTGCCGGATTGGCACAGGGTGGCCGGGTGGCCGAAGTATTGCTAAATCGGCTTGGCGGCACGCTGCCCTTTTTGAGAATCAGGTCGCTGGCAAATGCGTTGCCGCTTCTGGCACAGCATGCATGGGTGGTGGCGGCGGACGGTTCGCTGCCGCACTTGGCTGCTCATGTGGGAACCCGCTGTGTGACACTTTTTGGGCCGAATGACCCGTCTTGGAAACGCCCACTGGGTAGGAACCATGTCACGCTGCGCCGCCATGTGCCATGTGCCCCGTGTTTCCTGGTCAAATGCCAGATGGACGGGCGCTGCCAAACAGAACTCACCGTGGAACGGATGCTGGCCGCTATGTCGGAGTGCCTCGCAAATGAAATTGTCAGTTGAGTTCTCAACCTGCCGAGTCGGTCTGCAGCGGCGGGAGGCTGGCGGCTGCGACGGCCTGGCCGAGACGCTTGGTGTTTTCATCGGGGACGACCAGCGTGATTTGAAGTTCGGGAAACTCATGGGCGAGCACGGTTTCAGCCTCATTGATGATGATATGGCCACCCTCACCGCTGGTGACCCGGCCTAGAATCAATAGGCTGGCGATGTCGTAGGTATCGGCATACTGGGCAATGGCATATCCAAGATAACAACCGATGGTTTCATAAATGGCCGCCGCCCGCGGGTCGTCCGCCTCCTGCGCCAGTTGCACTTTGACGAGTTGCTCGGGAAAAGGCATCGCCCCAAAATCAAAACCTGCGAGGGGCGCGAGGCGCGCAACCGCTTGCTGCGAGAAATACAGGGCACCGCAGCCCCGGTCGCCCGACCATTCGTCAACTGGCGCGTCATCCCGGAAATCCACCGGCGTAAAGGCTAACTCATTGAGCCATGGGGTGATGTGGCCCTTGGCATCGACGTAGCCGGCGGCTTGGGATGTGCCCATGGCCACCCCGAGCACCCGGTTTGCGGACAGTCCCATGGAACCCGCCAAGGCGGTGACCTCACCGTCGTTGACGACTTCGAAGGGGACGTTGTGCCAACGTTCCTTGAGGGTGAAAAAGATTCGGCGGATAGACGTTTCAAAATCTTGCGGACTCACACCCCGGAACAGCGAGGCGGCGCACACCTCGTTGTTGATGTAAACCCCGGCCGAACTCCCACCAATCGCATCCACCCGCGGCAGATGCGCCGCCGCACGACACAGCGAGTCATGAATCCCCTCAATATGATAGGCCGGATCACTCTGGAAATACGGGTCCCAGACGACCTCCTCCGAGAACACGACCTTGCCATCAATGACCGCGGCGCATTTGCGGTCCGAGCCGCCCAGATCAAAACCGATGCGGCAGCCGTCCAAGTTGCGCCCGAGAGTCATGGTGCTTTCGTTGGCGGGCGGCAACTCGGTGTGCCTCACCGCGACGACCGAGATGGCAGCTCCAAAGATTTTCCGTCCGATAAAATCCCAGTCAAAACTTCGCGCCCCGCCAGCTGAGTAAATCATCCCCAGCGCCGCCGCCACCTCTGGCGCTCCCGCCACCAACAGCCGGTTGCCACCCTTTTGCCATAACAATAATTTGAAAAGCCGCTCGACGTACTTCAGCGTCAGGGCGTCATTCCCACCGCCAGGCGATAAAAGCTTGTCCGCTAGCCGAAATACCGTGCCATCATCGCGGCACAACGCCAATCCTATGGCGCGGCTCCCAGGATCAGCCTGAGCTCTGGCACGGTAGGCTCGGTTCCAAAGCACCGCCGGCACAAACTCCGGATCAAGCACGGGTCGAAATTCAGGTAAAATGGCAAATGACATAGCAAGCAACGCACGAAACGGCAAAACACTAGCCTCACCTCAGAATATTTCCAAGCCAAGATCCAAAAATTTCAGACCTCCTCCGTCAGTTGCGCAAATCCGCTGAATAACTTGGAGTCCTCAGGCGGCCGGCTCGGCAGAGCTTCGTCGCTGGCTAGGTGCGCCTCACAGATCGCCCACAATTCCGCCGGCTGCACACAGCGCCGCACTAAATGCTCAAAGACCGGGTCCAACCCATGACTGATGTAGCCCAGTGTGCGCTTCATCCGCTGCACATGCCCCAACGGCTCGTAACATGGCGCTTCCCGGGCAATCTCCTCCGAAAGATCCCGCACATAACCTAAAAGATCCCGGTAGGTCGGTATGACCAACTCGCCACCCTCGTAAGCCGCCCGCAGCTGCCCGAAGATCCACGGATTACGGATCGCTCCACGTCCGATCATCAGCCCGGCGGCACGGCTCCTCCGGTGATAGGCCAAGCCGCTCGTCACGTCCACGATGTTGCCGTTGGCTATCACCGGGCAATCCAGCGTGCCCACCGCTGCCAGCACGCAGTCGGTGTGAACCGGCCCCTGGTACCGTTCCTGAACGCTCCGTGCATGAATCGTCAGGCCGTCAATGGCGTGACGGCGGAAAATCCCTAGCAAGCCCGCAAATTCATCGCTCCCCACATAGCCAACCCGCGTCTTCACCGTGAAGCAGCCTGCAATCGCCTCCCGCAGCCCGCCAAGCAG
>JBAXCM010000012.1:0-24397 GCA_037141475.1 Verrucomicrobiota bacterium
CTCCGCCGTGGCTGCTGTTTGACCCCACTCACGCCGCCATGTCGACTGTCACTTGGACTACTTGCGCCTCTTCATCCTCATCTTAACTGCGGATTCTAGATTCAAGGTGTTGGAGCCAAACGCCGATGCATCAACTAGGTTCACCTACGTCTATGAACTCAGGACCCATGGATTTAAGGATCATGAGGGCCCTCTGTGAGCATCCGGAAACTTTCGCAAAGCGTCACCAGCGCAGATTGAGTTCCGGCCCTAGCAGCAGGATCGGCGATCCTTTGAAGGCGTCGATGCGCCCGGCGAGGCGGGCGACCCCGGCGCGGGCGGACGGTGGCACGGCCTCAAGGAGTCCGGCAGTGGCAAGCCATTGGCGGAGATGAAGACTAACCGATGGGGCGGGGCTGGCGCGGATAATCTCAGTTTCGTCCTTATCGGGTTTGGCAAAGAGACCTTCGATGGGGCTTTTGGGTTCTGGCAGCTGGCGAACGTCGAGCTTGGGCAGCTTGGTGGCGCGCTTCGCGTGAATGATTGCTTCGCGCAAGCCGCCAAGTTCATCCACCAAGCCGATGGCGAGGGCATCCTTGCCGCTATAGACGCGCCCACCGGCCAGGGGCTCCAAATCGCCTTTCAAGGCTTTGCCACGGCCATCGGTCACGCGCTTTTTAAAAGTCGAATAAACGGTATTCATTGATTTTCGAATCATCTCCGCTTCCTCCTTGGAATACTCGCGGGTCATGCTCATGGCACCGGCGTTCTTGCCGCGTTGAATGGCATGTGTGGTGATACCGAGTTTCTCCAAGGCACCGCTCAGAACAAATTTCATGCCGACCACGCCGATCGACCCTGTGATGGTTCCGGGTTCGGCAAAGATCCGGTCAGCGCCACTAGAAACATAGTAACCGCCACTCGCCGCCACGCCACCCATCGACACCACCAACGGCCGCCCGCCGCGCTTCCATTGGTCGGCAGCCTCCCACAGGACCTCGCTGGCCAGAGCCGAGCCGCCGGGTGAATCGACCCGCAGCACTAGGGCTTTCGCGTGTTCGTCCTTGATAAGTTTGAGAATCTGAGTGCGCACCGGGGCCACCGATTCATCGGAGATATCACCGTCGAGGGCGACCACTGCGACGTAATCTTTCTTGGATTTGGAGGCGTCGGATTTGTTGCGGAACATCAATTGGAAGACATCGAGCAAGCCATTGATGTCCGGCCCGTCGAGGTCCGGAAGCTGGTATTTGCGATCAAACTTAGCTTCCTTGCCATACGTCTCGCGCAATTTCTTAACAAACTCGGTGCGGTAAAGAACCTCGTCGGCGAGTCCTGCCGCGACCACTCCGGCGGCGGTCAGGGCACCGTCGTCGCTGAGGTTGCGGACCTTGTCTGGAGGCAGTTTGCGACCACTGGCGACCTGATTGACGAGTTGTTCGAAGATTGAGGAGATGAGGACTTCTTCCTGCTGCTTGGCATAATCACTCGGTCCACTGCGATAGTAGGTTTCCCCATAACTCTTGAAATCCCCGATGTGAATCACATCGGCTTGTACCCCCAGCTTGTCGAGCAGACCCTTGAAATACATCGATTCCGCGTAAATGCCATTGAAGGCACAATCGGCTTCCGGCATCAGCGCGAAGTGATTGGCCGCCGAGCCCAGCAGGGCGATCCTGTTCGATAGATGTTCACTGTACAGCCACACGTCCTTGCCAGCCTCGCGCAGCGCGAGCAGGTGAGTGCGAATTTCCTGAATCTGAGCGAAATCCAGCTCTGCGTCATCTGCATCTATCACCACTGCCTTGATTGCGGGATCGGTTAGCGCACGGCCCAGGCTTTTGGTCAAATCAAACAAGGTGAGCGGCCGTGAGGTATCCATATCCAGCAGCGATTGCTTGTGTTGGCCGGCCTCGACGAGTTTACCCGTCAAGTCATAAACCGCGATCAGTGGCTTGACCGTAGACGGGGGCTTTTCCACCTCGGTAGCCGGTTTTTTTTCAACCTCGGTGGCTGCGGGAGTTTCGCCCGCGAGGAGGCTCCATGCCGGGATCAAAACCGCTACCAAGCCAAATGTTAATGCACGCATGGGTATGGGTGTAACACAGCGATTCAGCACTGGCAACCCGAGATTCAGGGTCTGAGATCCGATCCCTGCGCGGGAAATTCCCTTGGCTTGGCACGGGGTCCGTTTGCTTTTCATGGGCGCAGCGTCTCGCAGCGCGTGCCAAGTGGCTAGCACATACGCCGAGACTTCTCTTGCGCTTGTCTTCGCTTCGCATGGGCGCAGCGGCCAGAGCCGCGCAGTCACGGCGTGCCGGGAGACGCGGCAGCCACGCCCCACGCAGCTGCGTGTCTCGGGCCGCAGTCACGGCGTGCCGCGTCTCGCCAAAATTCTCAGGAGACTTCGACTTCGGGCAGGATGGTGACGCTGCTTGCCGATTGGGAAAAGATCCGGGTGGCGGTTTCTCGAACCATGTCCGGGGTGAGCGCCCGATAGATGGCTGGCAGGCCGCGGTGGGCATCGGCAGGGTGGCCGAAGAGGAGGTCGATGGCGACGTGCTGGGCGATGGCCGAGGCGGATTGCTGTTGGATGGCCAAGCCGCTGAGGACGGTGGCCCGGACGCGGTCGAAGACGGCTGCGGGAATACCGAAGGCGGCGATTTTGGCAATTTCGCTGTAGAGTTCGGCACGGGCCACTTCGATCTGATCGGGGGCGGTAGCCATGTAAAACGTGAACAGCCCGGCATCAAAGCCTAGGAACTGGGTAGCACCGACTTGATAGGCCAGGCCGAGCTCCTCGCGGATGCGGGAAAACAATGGCCCGGCCATGTCCGAAGCATATTCCTGAATCATCGCCAGCGCATAACGGTCGGCTCCGCCGACACTCGAACCCGGAAATCCGATGGTTAAAACCGCCTGTTTTTTTGGCAAGCGAGAGGTAAGGTGGCTGCCGGGACTGAGGATTGTCGCGGGGGCCGCCCAGGCTTGACCTGGGGACAAGGGTGCCAATTTTTCGGTCAGGATGGCGAGGGCGGCGGAGGGGTTGAAATCGCCGGCGAGGGCGATGGTGAGATTAGCGGCGGAGAAATGACGGGCGTGGTGGGCGACGAGGGCGGATCGATCAAGCACGGCAAGCGTCGTGGCTCTGCCGAGGGGATCCAAGCCGTATCCCATGCCGCTGAAAATCGCGTGGCGCAGGGTGCGAAAGCCGGTGTGCAGCGGGTCTTGCATCGCCTCCTCGAGCGAGGCGAGTTGGCTGGCTTTTTCACGGACCATTGCGTCATCAGGCAAGGCAGGCGAATGGAGCACCTCTGCGAATACGTCCACGATGGTGGCAAAATCCGGGGCTAGGCCGACGGCTTTGACGAGCAGCGCGTTATTGCCGGTACCGGCACCGATGGAGGCACCGAGGGATTCCAAGGTCAGCGCGAGGTCCTGGGCACTGCGGCTGGCTGTGCCTTTGGTGAGGGTGGTAGCCAGCAATTGATTGAGGCCATTGGTCATGGCGGTTTCCGAGGGCAAGCCAGCTCGCACAGCAGCCTGCAAATGGACCAGCGGCACCCGGTGGTCCGGGATGAGCGCGAGGGTGAGCCCGTTGGGCAGCGTGTGCACCTCAATTTCCTCGCGGCGGCGGGCGGATTTGGCAATGCGAGCCGGGGCCGGGGCATCGAGTGGATCAATGATGGTAAGGGTGAGCCGCTGGTCTGTGAGAGTGGCTGCAACGCGGCGGATCGCCTCCGTGGTGACTGTCTGAATCTCTGCAAGATGGCGGCGGGTGAAATCCAAATCGCGCGCCTCATGCCAGTTAGACGCCAAATCGGAGGCGCGCCCTGATGCACTTGTGAGCGTGCTGAACTGGCTGGCGGCGATCTGGCGTTTGGCTTTCGCCAGATCGTCGTCGAGCGGCAGGCTGGGCAAGCTGGCGAGTTCGGTGAAAACGGCTTCGATCAGTGCGTCGCGCTTGGCGGGGGTAGCGTCGGCGGAAATGGCGAAGAGCCCTTCGCGACCAGGGCCGGTCCAAGCCATGGCAGAGATTTCGAGGGCGAGTTCGCTGCCCTCGCGCAAGCGCCGGTGAAGCAGGGACGAGCGTCCCCGACCCAACATCGCTGCCAGCACTTGGAAGGCGGGCGCATCGGGGTCGTCCAGAGCGGGCATCTTCCATGCCAGCGAAATACGGCTGGTGGGAATGGCAAATGTTTCGCGGGCGCGGCGCGGTCCGAGTTGTGGGGGATCGCAGGACACCAACGGCGAGCGGGTGCAACTGGAGATGCACTCGGCAGTGAGTTCGGTGAGGGTTTCGCGGGCATTTTCAGGATCAAACTCGCCGGATATGACCACCACACAATGTTCGGGGACGTAGCGCTGGCGGTGGTAGCCGACCAGATCCTGATAGGCAATGGCATCAAAGAGTTGGCGTCGGCCGATAACCGGGTGGCGCCGCGGGTCGTGGACAAATGCCGTGGCAAACAGCAAGCGGGTGGCCGCATGGTCGGGATCGTCCAAGCCCATGTCGATTTCTCGGCGGATGACGTCCTTTTCCTTCTCAAACTCCGCCTCAGGGAGCAGCGGGAAAAACACCAGCCCGGTCAGGATTTTGAGAAACACCGAGAGCGACTCGGCCGGCCCGTCAATGTAATAAACCGTGCGGTCAAATGAGGTGTACGCATTCCAGTGGCCGCCGGCCTCTTGCACCGTGTCCGCCAACGCGTCCGCATCAAAGTCCCGCGTGCCCTTGAATACCATGTGCTCAAGAAAATGCGACAAGCCGCCCCCGAGGTGGCCGTCCTCGTGCATGCTCCCGGTGGCTACCCAAATTTGGGCGCTGACGACCGGAGCGCTCGGATCGGCATCGAGAATGAGTGTGAGGCCATTGGGCAAAGTTTCGACGGATGCGGCTGAAATCGGGTATTCCATAAATTTAGGCTTGGAGGAACACCGGGAATGACGCATAATCCGTCGGCATGCAACGATGGATTATTGCAGCAGGGGTTTTATTGGTAATTTTGTTGAGTGGTGGCGCGTTCGCCTACCACACCTACAAGATCAATCAGCCCGTCCACCCGGTATTATTGCAATTTCCCGTTCCTGTGGAGTCGACGTCCAAAGAACGCTCTGACAAGGTTGATTGGCTCAAGCGCGTCCTCTTGGATCCCTCCCTGCTTACTAAAGTGAGCAAAAATGCGGGACTGGCAAAAAAACTGGAACTGGCCACCGACGATGCCGCCGCCAACGATCTGGGTAAGCGCTTGTTCGTGGAGCTAGGCGAGGCAGATACGCCGCAAGGCAGGCTCCCAGTCATCAAAATCGGTCTGCACTGCAAGGTCAAGGAGTACGATACAATGGTCGATATCTCCATCCATTTGAGCAAGGCCTTGGAGTCCTTGGACAGCAAATGACCTCGCCGTTAGATCGAATCCCTGTCCTGGATCTGAGGCAAAGCCTCTTTGGAACATCACTCATCCAGCGGGCAAGCCCCTCGATCGGCTCACAAAAATTTCGTGACAGCTCCCGCGTGGGATGAATAATCGGCCCATGAGCATGTTCAATACCGTCGGCCGGACTGCCGAAACTAACGAGCGCAAGGAGAACACCCTTCGCAAGCTCCAACGCATGAATCTTGCTCTCCACCATCAGGAGCCCGATCGCGTGCCTATCAGTGATTTTTTTTGGGGCGGCTTCACCCAGCGCTGGCGCAAGGAACTCGGCCTCGCCCAAGATGCAAACCCATACTACCACTATGATCTTGATTGGATCGTCACTGTCCCTAACTTCGACCCTTGGATCCGCCCCTTCGAGACCCTCTGTGAAACTGCGGACGAGGTGACTGTTAGGACAGGCTTCGGGGCCATCATGCACAAACATTTTTCCTATCCGATGCCCGAGATGCAGGCGTGGGATACCGACACTTTTGAAAAACTACAAGCCGCCGAGTTTGATCCGCCCGACGATCCACGCCGGTTTTTTGCCGCTGGTGACAACCAGATCGCCGGCGTCGGCGATGGCTTCGAGCGCGACTCGCCAGCCTGGATCGATACCGTCCGCTCACTGCGCCCGGACTTTCCGGTCTATGGCAGCGTCATCGAGGTGAGCGAGTGCCTCACCCGCCTCATTGGCCAGGAAAACGCCCTGATGTGGATGGGCGAGTACCCCGACGAAATGGGCGAGGTGATCAACCGCATCGGCGCGTTCTATCTGGCCCTGGCCAAGGCCGAAATCGCGGCGGCCGACGGCATGTTAGATGGATTCGTCATTTGGGGTGACGTGGCCTACAAGAAGTGCACATTCATGGCACCGGGCTATTGGCGCGAGCATTTCAAGCCATGGGTTGCACAGATGGTTGCTGCGGCGCACGCTGCGGGGCTGCCGGTGATTTATCATGGCTGCGGCAACGTCAAGGCGATCCTGCCGGATTACATTGAGATGGGTGTGGATGCCTACAACCCGCTAGAAGTGAAGGCGGGCATGGATGTGGTTGAGTTGCGCGGCCAATACGGTCACGGCATCGGCTTCTGCGGCAACAGTGACATTCAAGTGTGGGAAAGCGGCGATCAAGCGGCCATCCGCCACGAAGTGTTGCGCAAACTCAATGCCGCCAAGGGGGGCGGACTTATCTTTCAATCGGACCACTCGGTGAGCAGTAGCGTCTCGGGTCCCACCTATGACTTTATCGTCAAACTGGTGCGCGAACACGGTGTCTATCCATTGCAACTCGGCGAGTTCGACCAAGCCCCTTGAGAAATCCCCCACATTCCCTGCCCCAACCCTATGCAACGCTACGGATCAGTCATCGGCCTTAACGCCGATAAACTCGAGGAATATAAACTCCTCCACGCTGCAGTCTGGCCTGATGTGCTCGAAATGATCGCACGCTGTAACATCCGAAATTACTCGATCTATCTGCGCAAGTTCGACGATGGCCATCATTTCCTCTTCAGCTACTTCGAATACGTCGGTGAGGACTTTGCCACAGATATGGCTACGATGGCAGCAGATCCGACGACCCAACGCTGGTGGGCCGTGTGCATGCCCTGCCAACGGCCACTCAACAACCGAGGCCCCGACGAATGGTGGGCCCCGATGGAAGAAGTGTTCCACTGCGATTGAACTGAATTGCACCTAACAGCCAGATGCCTCCCATTGCCTCCAACCCGCTCCTCGGCATCGTTCTGCACGCTGTAGGTGCCAGCTTCGCCGCCACTTGCTATACCCCGGAAAAGCGCGTCCGCGGCTGGTCATGGCAATCCTACTGGCTCACCCAGGCGTCGTTTTGCTGGCTGTTGTTACCCTTGCTCGGGGCATGGCTCACCATTCCTCAACTCGCCGCAGTGCTGGCTGAGGCACCAACGCCGGCGATGTGGCACTCATTTTTGCTAGGTGCCGCCTATGGCATTGGCGGCACGGCGTTTGGCATTTCGATCCGCTACATTGGTTTCTCGCTCACGTATGCCATCGCTGTGGGGCTGTCGAGTGTGTTAGGCACCTTGATTCCGCCCTTGTTCAAAGGGACGCTGGCGGCGACGCTGAGCAAGCCGGGCGCGGAATGGATTGTCGGAGGGATTGTGATTGGCACCTTGGGCATTGCCGGGGCTGGCTGGGCGGGCCGGCTCAAGGAGCGCGACCTCAGTGCGCAGCAGCTGAGTGGTGATTTTTCGTTGGTCAAGGGTTTCCTGCTGTCGTTGTTGGCGGGCGTGCTCTCGGCAGTGTATGGATTTGCGCTGGAAGCCGGCGAGCCGATTGCCGAGGTGGCCAGCGCCCATGGTGCCGGGGTATTCCGCGGCAACGTCGTCTATATCTTCTCCAACACTGGCGCATTTCTAACAACCTCTCTATATTGCCTCTATCTGCACGCACGTCACCAAACCATCGGCGAACTCGTCAGGTTGCCTGCAGGCCAGCCGGAGGCCGCGTTGCCGATCAACTTCCTGATGGCGGCCATCACTGGCCTGTTTTGGTATGGCCAGTTTTTCTTCTACAATCTGGGACATGTGCGGATGGGTTCCTACAAGTTCACGAGCTGGGCCATTCACATGATCATGTTAGTGCTCATCAGCAATTTGGTCGGGGTGGCGCTGCGCGAGTGGCGCGAGTGCCGCCGCCTGACCCACCAAACCATCACCCTTGCGTTCATTGTTCTCATCGCCGCAGTTCTGTCGCTCACCTATGGCAATTATCTCGGAGGATAGGCCTCCTTCGAGACGCTCAGTCATCTGGCTCAATCCCCCAAGCACGTGCCCACTCGGCGGGCGCTCAACACCCACGCATGGTCCGGCTCGATGAGCTTGAGATTGCCGGCCACCTCTGCGATGGGCACCGGGGTTGCCACCCCACCGCGATCAGCGACCATCACCCCGAAGCATTCGCTTGCAATCAACTCGACACAGCGTGAGCCAAGCCGAGTGGCTAACAGACGATCGCCAGCTGACGGGATTCCGCCGCGTTGCAGGTAGCCGAGAATGGTCACGCGAGCCTCGAGTTTGGTGAGTTCTTCCAATTGCTTGGAGAGGCGCAAAGTATGGCCGCCATGGCGTTCGTTGAAGGCGGCGAGTTCCTGCTTCGCTTGCGCATGCTCAGGAGTGCCTTTGGTGGCCTTTTTGCGTTGCTTGGCAGCAGTGTAAACTCCCACATCGCTGACGCTCATCGCGCCCTCGGCCACCGCGACAATGCTAAAATTCGTGCCGTGATCACTCCTCCGCCGGATCGCTGCGGCAACGGTCTCGACTTGATAGGGGATTTCTGGAATAAGGATCACGTCGGCGCCACCGGCGATACCAGCACCCAGCGCCAGCCAACCGGCGCGATTACCCATGATCTCGGCCACAATGATCCGATGGTGGCTGTGCGCGGTGCTGTGCAGCCGGTCCACCACCTCGGTGACAATGCCCAAGGCGGTATCGAAGCCGATCGAGGTGTCCGTCAGCGCAAGATCATTATCGATGGTCTTGGGCAGGGAGACAATATTGAGTCCCTTGTCCATCAGGCGCAGGATATTTTTGTGGGTGCCTCCCCCGCCGATGCACACCAAGGCATCGAGGCGGTTGTGGTGATACGTCTCGGCGATCACGTCGGTCATATCGCGGATTTCACCGTCCACCTCCATGCGGTGCGGCTTATCGCGGCCGGTACCGAGGATGGTGCCGCCGACGGTAAGGATGCCTGCGAGAGAGGTCTTGTTGAGCGGAAAACGGAGGTTTTCGGCTAGGCCGCGAAAGCCGTCCCGAAAGCCTGTGACTTCCATGCCACAGCTCAGGGCGGCCTTACCGACGCTGCGGATGGCGGCATTAAGGCCCGGGCTGTCGCCCCCCGCAGTGAGAATTCCTATATGTTTCTTGCCTGCCATATCCTTTCGACTATTTGATACCACCAGACGGGCGCTGTCAAGCATCTGAGGCTTCAAATCTTGTGCCTGGCGTGAGGGCTCGTTAGGGTTCCCGGCGGGTGAACTTGAATCCTGGCATGTCCGGCCCCGGCGTATCGAGGGCTTGCCGGGAGCCGGTTTCCAGCGCATGCAGCATCGTCTGATAGTCCGCATCCAAGGTGTCGGCAAACATCGGGATCGCCGTGCCGTCGGCTTTGTGATCGATACCACGGCCACCGGCGGATTTCGCCAGATGTGCGGTTAGAGCGGCACTACACTGCGGCCGGGTGAAATTGAGCCAGGCGGTGCGCCCATCCCAACAAGTGAGCAGGCGGCCATCGGCCGGATAGGCAGCGTGGCAGGAGGCACAGCGCCGCGCATAGACCGGCATGAAGACCTTCGCCAACCAATCTGCGGGTTCTCCAGTTAGAGGATTGGCGCACAGGTCGCGCTTGCCACCACTGCGTGGTCGGCTGGTGGCGTAGGTGCCATAATAGGGCACGTTAGCGTCTATCCATGTGTAAATACGGCGGCGGTCTTCGGGCGGCACAGGGGCACCGCAGTGCTCTGCAGTGAGGAAATCCGGCAGGCGGCTGGCATGCGATCCGCTCCCTAGCACATGGTTTACCGCTGTGGGTGTCTTCAGAAGCCAGAAGAAATGCACCAATGGTTTACCCTTGGCCACCTCCTGCGGGAGCATCTCGCCGGTGTCCATATTGTGCTGGCGATATGACTGGCTCCTACCCAACAAGTTATCATAAGCCATATTGAAAAACCGTGATTTGTCGCCACTCAAATCGTAACCTCCGTCCACCCGGCCACCGCCGTGGCACTTGACGCAATGCCTATCTAAGACGGGCTGAACGACGGACACAAAATCAATGATGCCGTCAGGCGCCCAGACGGGTTTGTGAGGTTGTGAGGGAGCGCGCCGTGCCGCGACGGGCACCTTGGCCGAAGTGGCCGGAGCGCTGGTGCGCGACTCGTGGCAACCGACGCAGCCGATGGTTTCGCCGGGCATGAGTTGGGCGGCGGACGTCATGCGTTGAATTTCACGCCCCTCGTCGTCGCAGGCTTGAAAGTAGATTTCCCGCATGGCCGGCGCGCGGAAATGCGCCGATCCATCCGCCTCGACCGGCACTTCGCCCCAACAGCGTTTGGCATAGTAAGTGGCATAACTCATCAGCGGCGACTGATCGTAAGCCCTCGGCCCGAACTCGACAACGTGCGGCGTCACCGGTATATCTTCGGTCTTGCGCATCTGCTCCATGATGCGGATAGACTTCACCCGGCCTCGCTGGATCGCGGGGCCGAGCCCCTGATAGACATCTAGCAACACACAGGTGCCCATCGGCTGGGCATCAGCCGGATGGTCCTCCGGCAAAGCGGCAACATCATCCGTTAGATCAGCAGCATGCGCCGCAAGCGACGGCGGGCGGGCCACCGGGCTCAAGGCGATTGGAAAAAAGCAATGCAGCGATGCGTCCTCATAGAGCAAGCGTTGGCGGTCCGCTAGGTCGTGCAGAAAGAGCCGGAAGCGCTGGGCCGAGCCGCCGTAGGCACATAGAAACCGCTGCTCGTCCAGTGGAAACGGATCGCGGTAGCCCCACGGGTGCTGGGTGTCGCCAATGGTGGGAAATTCTTGGGTGATCCAGTCGAAGCCCACGCCGCGCGCCGTCTCTGGCCCCTGATGGGTCTCGATCCAACCGATCGCCCCGTGCGGATAGCCGTGATGAGGTGCGAAGGTGGCAAGCACCCGGTCGCTGCGTCCTGGGACTGGGCGGGCTTGCCAGAGGGTGCCCGGATCGCGCAGGGTGTTGCCGAAAAATAGCTGATAGCCGCTGCCGTCCGGGTGTTGGGTCCACAGGCTCTGTCTGAACGTGAGGTCGCGATCGATGTATTCCCAGCGCATGAAGAGGATACGACCATCGGGCAGAAGTTGCGGCGAGGCGTCGGATAGGGTATTCATGCTCAGGCATTGGGGGCTGCCCCCATCGGTCGAAACCCGATAGAGATTGGAGCTCGGGCCGGGCTGGCAAGCGGTGTGGCCGAAGCGGCGCGTGGAGACAAACACCAGCATCCCATCCGTTGTCTCGCAGGGACTCACATCGTAGAATGGGCCGTCGGTGATTTGGCGAAGCCCCCCGCCATCCACCCCGATTCGCCACAAGTGCCAGTTCTTCTCATCCTTGCGAGCATAGGAAAAATAGACACTCTGCGCGTCTAGCGAAAGGTTCAAGTCATAGATGCATCCCTCCGGATCTGCGAAAACCGTGCGTGCCTCCAACTCCGGCCGGGAAGGCTCCACAATGGCGATAGCGCAACCGGGGGCCGCCGGCCTCGCCGCCCACACGTCACACCCCACGGCCGGCGGTGCCGATAATGGATGGCGCTTCAAAAATAAGACCGGCGGCAACCCGTCGAAGGCCAGCGATGGCGGCCAGGCCCAGTCGCCTTGTTGTAGAAATGCTCGTGCCAGTTGGATGCGACCCGGGGCTTTCAGCATTATAGTTAGACGAGCGTCTGCTGCATCCGCTTTTGGGGTTAGCGCAAAGCTGTGTTGCACCCAATCCCCTGCCGCGACGGCTAGCGGAATTTCTGCCAGAAGGTGACCGGCAGCATCCTGGAAGCCCACAAAAACCTCTGCACGGGCGTCGCTGCGGATTGTTAAGAGCCCCTGATAGGAACGGCCCGCGGCTAAAGCCAGACCGGTTGAACTGGCTCCAAGGGACCCGATGCCTAACTCACCTTGCCCATCCAACAACTCAACAACTTGATTTTGCCGAGCGGCAAAGGGGCCGCCGGATTCCATGGAAAATCCGCCGCGTGCGGCACCACGCCGCAGTCCATACCAACCTGCACAGACACCGTCCCCGGCTGACGAACCGGCCGTCACAAACGGCAGTGCCTGACCTAGGTCATCCGATTTGACCCAAAAGTTACGATAGCGGGCATTGCGTTGCCAAGTTCGCAGGCCCACGGCACCATCGGGCAACAAGTGCTGCGGATCTTCGAAGCGCAGCATGCTGTGGCCATCGACGAACACCTCTATCGAGGTTTCAGTGAGCCTAACAATCAGCGAAATCCACGCGTTGAGAGGCACCGGACAAGGCACGTCACGGAGCCCTTCAAAGTTCTGTCGATGCCGCCCCAACCGCAACGTCTGGCTGCTGGCATCAAGGGCCACCTCATAGCCGTTGAACGCATCAGCACCCACATTCACTTGGCTGACGTTGACGATGAGACCGGCGTTGCCCTCGTGCCGGTCTGCCAACCACATCTCCACACCGACATCGCCCCTAACCACTCGCGCTGATTCATGCACCAATTTCGGGCCGGCACCCGCCCCGGCCACCAGCACGCCTTCCTGCGCGCCCCAGTCTCCGCCATAGCTCTTAAACCCCTTCACCGACGCAGCTGCGGTGGCCGACTGGAAGCTTTCGTCAAGCATAGGAGCAAGGGCCTGTTGGGGCTCGCCGCTAACCGCCAGACACGGGAGAACCAGGCACAATCCGAGCAAGCCGCCGATCCACCTCAAAGCGCCCGATGCGCGGGCTCGGCTGCTGAAGTGGAAATTCAAAAGGGTTGCAACGAAGTTCATGACCACTGATTCTGCGGATTGAAGAGAGCTATACCCACAAGCGAACCCTGAGCTATCAAGTGTCAGGCTCGCCAATAGGGTGATCCCAAATCACCCTAACCACAAGCAATTCCAATAACGTCCAGTTTGATGCGGAAATGCCCGAGCCATCAGGCTTCATCGGCCTCCAAGCCGACCTTTCCAAATCCCGGTTGACGGCACCAGCCGTCGGGGTAATAAGCCAGCCGCTCTGTTAGGACATGCTAGCGTCCGATCGGACATCAGCATGTCCTAACAGAGAAGAGAAGACTGGCGAGCTATTATTTGGACTGGCCAATCCTCAGAGGTGGCGCAGATTGTGATTGGAGGAGAGATGGAATGGCTTGTGGAAGACCAAAGCCCTTTTGCTCTGCGCGGCGAGGCACCGAAAACGTGCGTGGATCAGGGAATAAGCGCTTATTTGATACGCATGCCCGTCGGTAAATCACCGGTGAGACCCCCCCCTGAAAAATATTCTCGAAAAAATTGCGATTATTATTTGACAATGGGGGCGTTTTTTGTACTTTCGCCGTGTCGCGACATTATAGGCGGTCCGACTGAGACGACTTCAAGGTTAATGGGTTTTCCTTGAAGACGATCAGTCGGGCCGCTTTTTTTTATGAGCCGATCCGATGCTGCCGGGCCGGCAGCCCCCCAGATCAACGCCATGAGTTCGATTTACGAATCCGAAAAACTGCTCGCTGAGTACCTGCTGTTTCATTACGCATCGGCAGAGGAAGTTTTGCCGCCCGGCCGGGTTTGGCCAGCGGGCATGGCCTCAGCTTTGGAGTTTCCATGCCGCACAGTGGCGCATTTTGGCAAAAAGCAGGTGGCCCGCGGGCTGGACCTTGGCTGTGCGGTGGGCCGCTCAAGCTTTGAAATGGCACGTCACTGTGATGAGGTGCTCGGGATTGATTTCTCGCATGCCTTCATCCGTGCGGCCGAGGCGCTGCGCAAGGGAGAGGTGCTGGCCTACCATCGGCTTGAGGAAGGAACACAGCGCACTGAGCTCAACGCCTGCCGGCCCGCAGGGGTCGCAGGCGGGAACTTGCAGTTTTGTCAGGGGGATGCGATGCATCTGGCAGCGGATCTGGGGTCCTTTGAGCGGGTGCATGCCGCCAATCTCCTGTGCCGACTGAGTGAACCCCAACTCCTGCTCGAGCGCTTGCCGTCATTGGTGAGACCCGGCGGAGAATTGGTCCTTGCCACTCCCTGCACTTGGCTGGAGGAGTTCACCCCACCAGCCCATTGGCCTGCCGAGGGCACACTGGCTTGGCTCAAGGCCTCGCTGCATCCGTCATTTTCGTTAGCTAAAGAGTTAGACGAGCCCTTTCTCATCCGTGAAACCGCCCGCAAATTCCAGTGGTCGACGGCGTTGGTGACGGTTTGGCAGCGGCGGAATGATTAGCAAAGGATTAGGATTTCATTTGTGTCGGGGCGTGCTAAGATCCGCTCATGCGCTTGATACGATTTGGCGATAATGGCAACGAAGAGCCCGGCGTTTGGCTGGCGGATGGCCGCCGGATTGATGCGAGCAGGGAGTTTGCGGATTACGACGAGGGGTTTTTCGCGATGGGCGGCTTGGAGACGCTGGCCGGATGGGTGGCTGATGGCTGCCCGGGTGGCAGCGAGGTGGACCCGGCACTGAGGTTCGGACCGCCAGTGGCACGACCCTCCAAAATTGTGTGTGTAGGCAAGAATTTTCTGGAGCACGCCAAAGAGCTGGGGGAAGGAATCCCCACTGAACCGACGTTGTTTATGAAAGCCTCCAGTGCGTGGAGCGGCCCGTACGACGAGGTGATGCTGCCGCGTGGGGCTAGCAAACTCGATTATGAAGTCGAACTGGCCCTGGTCATCGGCCGTCGCGCATCCTACATCGAGGAATCCAACGCCACGGAATACATCGCCGGCTACGCCACATTCTGCGATTTTTCCGAACGGGCGTTTCAAAAGGATATGGGCGGCCAGTGGACGAAAGGCAAAAGCGCAGACACCTTTGCGCCGATGGGACCGTGCCTGGTGACGCCCGACGAGGTGGCCGACGCGCAAGCCCTGCGCTTGTGGTGCAAGGTCAATGGCGAACTCCGCCAAAACAGTTGGACCGGCGACATGATCCATCCGCTCCGCTACCTCATCAGCTACATCAGCCGCTTCATGACCCTGCTGCCGGGTGACGTCATCGCCACCGGCACGCCGGGAGGCGTGGCCATGGGGATGAATCCGCCCCGCTACCTGCAAGCGGGCGATTGGGTGGAATGCGGCGTCGATGGGCTCGGCGAACTCAAACAACGGGTGGTCGGCTATCAGACTATCAACCCGAACGCCTCTTGAAGCGCCGCGCTTCCATCAGCAGTTGGCCTAAACCGGTGGGTTCCCCGCATCCGGTTGCCTGCCATTTCTGTGATACCCTGCATGAGGCAAGCGCCGTGCCCGAGGGCTCCGCCGCTCGCTGCCGACGCTGCGGAGTGGTGCTCTATCAAAATCGTGCGGCCTCACTGGCGCGCGTCACCGCCTTTTCCCTGGCAGCGTTGATCCTGATGGGAATCGTCAATACCTTCCCGTTTCTCACCATGTCAGCCAACGGAATCAAGACCGAATTGAGCCTGTTCCGGGCGGCCTGCGAACTCATCCGGGAGGGTAGCCCGGCCATCGGCTGGTGCGTGGCGATGTTCACTATGATTGCACCGCTGGTGATGGCCGGCGGCATGCTCTACGTCTGCGGCCCACTGCTTCTTGGCCGCGCGGCACCCGGCGCCAGACACGTCGCACGCTGGCTCGGCCACACCGAACCCTGGAACATGATCGAGGTTTTCTTGTTAGGAGTGTTGGTAAGCTTGATGAAATTAGGCAAAATGGCGGATTTGTACTTTGGGGTGGGATTTTGGGCATTTGCGGCGTTGATGGTGTGCATGGCTGCTGCGGTGGCCGGGATTGATCGCAATGAACTATGGGACCGACTGGAGGTGGCCGCCGAATGAACAAATCTCGCAAGTCCCCTCCCCTGCCACGCGCCATCGACTATGGCCTGGCCAATTGTGAGGTCTGCGGAAAAATGACCCAGGTGCTGGCACGGCGTTGCCCTCGCTGTGGGACGCCTCTGCATTTGCGCAAGCCAGCGAGCCTGCAACGCACCGTGGCCTTGTTGGTGGCTGCCTGCGTGCTGTATCTGCCGGCGAACATGCTGCCAATCATGACCATTTCGGAACTGGGCAACGTGATGGCGTCCACCATTCTGGAGGGGATGGTCGAGTTTTGGCACCGTCAGGCGTATCCGATCGCCATTGTGATTTTCGTTGCCTCGATCATGATACCCATCGTCAAAATCGTGGCTTTGGTGTGGTTATGCGCGGCGGCAGCGGGCAAAGTGCGGCCCTCGCCGCACATTCTCGGGCGGATCTACTGGTTCACCGAGTTGCTAGGACGGTGGTCGATGGTGGACATATTTGTAGTTTCCATATTGGTTGCGCTGGTGCAGTTTGGGGCTTACATGACGGTCACACCGGGTCCGGGAGCACTTGCGTTCGCGGGGGTGGTGGTGCTAACGATGTTTGCGGCGATGAGCTTTGACCCGCGCATGTTATGGGATCGCCTTGAAGAAATGAATGCTAGAGAAAGACAGGAGCCAAATACCGACCATGAGTAAGTCCCCATCCGTCAAGCCAGTGACGCCGGAGTTTCGCGCCGCCCAGCGCTGGAACATGGTGTGGGTCGTGCCAATTCTAGCCGTGCTCATCGGCGGTTGGCTGGTCTATCAAAACCTTTCCTCCCGCGGACCCACCGCCCAGGTCCGGTTTGAGACGGCGGATGGCATCGCCGCCGGCAAGACCGAGGTGCGCTGCCGGTCGGTGCGCGTCGGCATGGTCAAAGAATTGGAATTGGCAGGGGATTTGAAGTCGGTGCTGGTCAATATCCAAATGGACCGCCATGCCGCCAAACTGCTGTGCGAGGACACCCGCTTCTGGGTGGTTCGCCCAAGGGTGAGCGCCACCGACATATCCGGGCTGGGCACCCTGCTCACCGGTGCCTACATTGAAGTGGAGCCGGGCAGCGGACCGCAAGGAACCACCTCATTTCGCGGGTTGGAGGAACCGCCGACGACCAACCGCAGCGTGCCGGGTCGGCGATTGGTGCTCACGGCGGATGAGGCCGGTTCGTTAGGGGTGGGTTCGCCAATTTACTATCTCGGGGTGGAAGTGGGCCGGATTGAGAAGCGCGAACTCTCGCCGAATGCTCGGCAAGTTCACTATCATGCCTTTGTGAGAGAGGAATTCAGCTCTCTGGTGCGGGAAAACACCCGTTTTTGGAATACCAGCGGCGTGGATATCAGTGCCGGGGCTACGGGCATCAAGGTGCGCACGCCGTCGTTTCAGGCGATGCTCGCGGGGGGCGCTTCATTTGGCATACCGGATGGGCTGGAACCTGGCAAACCGGCGACGGACAACATGACTTTCAAACTTTATGGGGATGGTGAGGAGGCGCAGAGTTCGTTGTTTGATCCGAGTTTGAAAGTCCTGCTGCTCTTTGATCAATCGGTGCGCGGTTTGACCAAGGGGGCCATCGTGGAATTTCGCGGCATCCCGATCGGCCGGGTGATCAACGTGTCATTTGACTACCTGCCTTCTGGCAAGGATTCGCGGGTGCCGGTGCTCGTCGATATTGATCCGGCGCTGTTGCGTCGCAGCATGCAGGGGCAGGTAGCGGAGCCAGACGGGGAGTTCTTGAAGCAAGCGGTGGAGCAGGGCCTGCGGGCGACGCTGAAGACAGAAAGTTACCTGACCGGCACACTGTTTGTGGATTTTGCCTATTATCCGGATGCGGCTGCCGCAACGGTGAGCGAGGCTGGCGAGTTTGCCGCTGTGCCCACCTTGTCAACCGGCTTGGCGCAACTTGAAATGAAGGTAACGGCCATTTTGGATAAGATCCAGGCTCTGCCGTTAGACGAGGTGATGGGCAACATCGCCAAGGCGGCGGACGAATCGGCCACGACCATCGCCGCAGCCCGCGCCACACTGGATGAGATCAATAGCACTGCTGCGGCGGCTCGCAAAATGCTGGATGACCCACAATTCCGCGGCGTGCCCACCGACCTGCACCGCACGCTGGCGGATTTGCAAAAGACCATTGCCAGCATCGGACCGAATGGTGGGATGCAAGGGGATTTGTTGCGAACCCTGGATGAATTGCGGGCCTCGCTCCGCTCGATCAAGGGGCTCTCCTCGACGCTTGATGACAAGCCGAATGCGCTGATTTTCGGCCGTGATGGCTCCAGCAATCCGGTGCCGCGCGCCCCGCGAACCAAAAACTGATACCCTGCCATGCTCAAAGCTTCTGCCCTCGCTCTCGCCGCTCTGCTGCTCGTCGGTTGTGGCGGCAACACACGCTCATTCTACATGCTCACCGCCGACGGCCCCGCCCCATCCGCCAGCGGCCGCGGCATCGGCGTCGGCCCGGTGGCCCTCGCCGAGTACATCGACCGTCCTAACCTTGTGCTGCAGGACGGCCCTAACCGATTAGCCGTGGCAGATGCCCACCGCTGGGCCGGCGACCTCGCCGCATCCATCGCCCGCGTCACCGCCACCAACCTCGGCCGCCGCCTGCACACCGGCAATCTTCGCACCTATCCGTGGCAGCGCGACGAGGAAATCAGCCATCAAGTGACGCTGGATATCCGCCAGTTCCACGGCGGAGCCGATGGCTATGCAGTCATTGAGGCCGGCTGGCGCGTCTATGCCTTGCCCGAGCGCCGACTCACGGCGTCGCGCACCTTTGTGGCTCGCGAGCAACTCACATCAGATGGCTATCAGGCGCTGGTTGCGGCGCAATCAAAGTTGCTTGCCCGCCTCGCCGCCGACATTGCCGCTGGCATGCACTAGTCAACTCGTGCCTGGCCGGGTTTAGCCGGCAATTCCAAAATTTCACCGGCAACCCATGACACCCGCCATTGAACCATAACCCCTTGGGCGCGGCGCATATCGCAGAAGAGATATACATGCTTCAGGCAGGACGCATGTTCAAATCAACAAATTTTTCAGGCATCATTGCGGGAATTGCAGTTTCCTCACACCGGTCTTGCGATGGAGGCGGCGTCTGGTAGGATTGCCGGGTGGCGCAGCAGAGCGACGTAAGAGAAATTCTCCAGTACATTCCCCAATTCCGCGGGAAGGTGTTTTTCGTTTTGATCGAGGCGGGATTGCTGCCTGAACCGGCGATTGCCGAAACCCTGCTGGATTTGGCGGTGCTGGAGGATTTGGGCGTCAAGCTGGTGCTCGGGGTGTTAGGCGGGGATTTGAAGGACCTTTACGATTGGACATTGGAGTGCGAAATCATGGCAGCGCGTGTGTCCCGGCCCATCACCGATCCCAAAGCGGTGCGCGAGGTGCTTGGCATCCTGGCCCGCGGCCAATCCGCCATCATCGATGCCACCGCCACCGGGCCGCTGGACCGGCCGGTCGTTGATTTTGCCAAAGGCATCGGCGTGGCTAAAATTATCGCGCTGCTAGAGGAGGCTATTCTAATCGACGGCGAACCGGTCCACGCGATTCGGGCAGCGGATGCCGAAAACTTGGCCAGCCGGGCGAGCATTGGCGGGGCCGCCTTGTTGCGGGCCGCCGCTATCGCATGTCAGCGTGGGGTGCCACGGGTTCATGTGCTCAACGGCCGCCGGCAGGGAGTGCTGGTGGACGAATTATTTTTCAACGAAGGGGTGGGCACGATGGTTCACGCCGACAGTTATCGTGTGATTAGAGAGCTACGCGAGGAGGACATTCCGGAATTGCTAGGCATGATCGGCCGGGCGGTGCGGCGCACCAAACTGATCGAGCGAACCTACGAGGACATTCAATCGCGATTGGCGGATTTCCGGGTGATGACAATTGACGACAACGTCGTGGGTTGCGTGGCTTTGCATGAGTACCCCGCCGACGGTTGCGCAGAGGTCGCCTGCCTGCATGTGAAAAAGGCCCATGAGGGCCGCGGCTACGGCATCGAGTTGGTGCGGCACGCCGAAGCAATGGCGTGCGAGCGGGGAATAACTCGAGTATTTGCCCTGACCAACCGGGCAGCGGATTTTTTCAACCAGCGGCTTGGGTACATACCGGGCACGGTGAAGGAATTGCCGACAGCCCGGCGCCAGCAATTTGAGGCGAGCAGGCGCGACTCGCTGGTGTTTTCGCGTGTGCTGGATGGGACATTCCGTTAAATAATAGATTCCCAAACATAGCAGCATCCCTCAGTCTGCAGACGGGGCTCGGCGCAAGTTTTTTTTAGTGGACAGGATGCGCTTATCGACCACCGACTGTTGTTTGGAGCGGCGCGATCGGCGGCGCTTCTGGCGGCGGATTTTTTCCATTTCCTGGACCCGCTCAGACTCCTTGCCGTCGCGCACAGCTTCCAATTCCTCGCATAACTCGCGGCGGGCGAGAAATCGGTTCATTTCTCGTGAGCGTGCTGCCTGGCATTTGACGGTCAGGCCGCTGGGCAGGTGTTTGAGAAAAACACAACTCGATGTCTTGTTCATCTTCTGCCCGCCAGACCCGGACCCTCTAACAAACTTCTCAGCCAAGAATTCGTCAGTGATGCCGAGCGACAACATGCGCTGCTCAAGCTCGGTGAGCTTTTGCGTGGAGATAGGGTCAGACATGAGACAGCGGCGGGCCGCAGTGAAAACCTATTTGGGAGTGGCAGATGCAAGCCACGGATCAAGAGGCGGTGGCGGTCACTTCCTTGAGTTCGCCGTTGACGCGAACCTTGACCTTGGCGGGCTTGGCGGCACGAATCATATAGGAGGTGACTTTGCCGTCCTGCCACACGCAATCGACGGTGAAGCCGCCGCGTGCCCGCAGACCGCTGAACGAACCGCTGGCGGCCCAAGCCTTGGGGAGTGCGGGCAGCAGGGCGATTTCGCCGGCATGAGATTGCACTAACATTTCTGCCATGGCACCAGTGATGCCGAAGTTTCCATCCATCTGGAATGGCGGATGATTGGTGAACAGATTAGGCAGGGTGTTGTAGCTCAGCAGCCCGCGAACCATGGTACCGGCGCGCTCGGCATCGCCAAGCCGCGCCCACATCGCGCAGCGCCACGGCCATGTCCACGAGCGGCGGCTATCGCCAATGGTGGTATCGACGGCAAACGGTTTGCCGGTCTGGTCCTGATGGTCGTTGCTGCGAACCTTGAGCGAGATGATGGCCGCCTTGGCCAATTCCGGCGTGAGCGTGGGTGTGATCTGGCGCCCAGGATAGACGGCGAACAAGTGTGAGGTATGGCGGTGAGTGTCGTTCGGTTCATCGCGGTCAGACTGCCATTCCTGGAGTTGGCCCCACTTGCCAATTTTGTTAGGCGCAAGTTTTGCCTGCAAGCCGGCCACTACTTTTTGATAGTCGGGATCAGTGCCGAGGGCCTTGGCGGCATCGAGGAAGTTTTGGAACAAGTCCCAGATGAGTTGCTGGTCGTGCATGACGCCGTCTTCGCGGGGGCCATGTTCGGGGGACCATCCGTCAGGGACGACGAGCGAGCCATCAGGCAGGGTCTTGAGGCGGTCTTGCCACATCTGACAAATCTCTTTGAGCATCGGATAGGCGGAATTTTTCAGATAGGCAGAGTCTTGGGAGAAGGCCCAGTGTTCATAAACATGTTGGGCATACCAAGCACTGGCGGGGATGTTCCATTCCCAACCATTGCCGCCGAAGATGCTTTGGCTGGTGCGGGCGGTCCAGCCGCGGGTGTTGGCACCAAATGCTTTGCGGGTGGCGATGCGGCAGGGCTCAGCGGCGGACTCGATGAAGTTTACCAAAGGCAGCTGGCATTCGGATAGATTGGTGGTCTCGGCACCCCAATAGTTCATCTGGACGTTGATATTGTTATGATAGTCGCTGGCCCACGGTGGGGTGTTGCTGTCATTCCAGAGGCCTTGGAGGTTGGCGGGCAGGCCGCCGGGCCGCGAGCAACTGGCCAACAAATAGCGGCCGTACTGAAACAGAGTCGTCTCCAACTCGGGATCCGCTGCGGTTTTTGGGTCGCCGCAGCCATCGGCATAGCGCTTCAGCCGCTGGTCAGTGGGCATGGCGAGGACGGCCGGTGCGGTGGAGCCGATGTTGATTCGGGCCCGGCCGAGCAGGCTGGTCAGGTCAATGACATGAGCATTCTTGAGGGCTCCGTAGGATTTCGTCTGGGCGGCGGCGAGTTCCTTTTCGAGGAGTGGCAGGGGGTCCGCGCCGCGCCAGCCTGCGGCGTAATCCGGCTTGTAGTTAGTGCGGGCATTGAGCAGTAGCAGCAGGTCGTCGCAATTTTCAAACACCAGCGAGTCGCCATCAACACGGGTCTTTCCGCCCGTGGCGAGGACGCGCAAGGCGGCGGCGTGCTTGAGTTTGTTAGGCATCTCACCGCTAAACACCAGGCCGGTCGGCGAGGCGGTGGTGGTGGCCCCTTGGGCGGAAGTCAGGGCGATTTTACCGGTCAGCGCGCCGGGTTTTCCGGATGAGTAACGGAAGACGAGCACTTGATCGGGATGACTGGCGAACGCCTCGCGGGTAAACTTGATCGAGTTGTGAGTGAAGGTCGTGGAGTGGATGCCGTTGCCGATGTCGAGGTTACGCTGGTAATCGGTTGGGGTGGCAGCGGGAATGTCCCAGGTGATGGTCAGGTCGCCGAAGTTACGATAACAGCCGAACCCGTGGTCGCCGCACTCGTAGGCACCATCCCAGTTGTTATCTCCCGACCACAGGCTTTGTTCGTTGAACTGAATGCGCTCCACGGCCATGCCGCCGAAGAGCATGGCACCCATTCGGGCGTTGCCGATGGGCAGGGCTCCGCCAGACCAATCGCTGGCGGGCTGGCGGTAATTCAGCGATTGAGCGGCGACATGCGGCGCGGCAAGCGACGGCACCAGCAGCGCGGCGGGCAACAGAAATTTTGTGAGTAGAGTCATGGTCTAACGATCGGTTGGGGTTTGGGTGGCGGCGGGTTGTGCGACGATGACTTTGGTGCTCGCCCACTCGTCACCGAGGCGGCGGCCGTGTTCAGGCTTGTCCTCGCGGGTAAGCAGAATGAACAATTCGACAAGAGCAAACGGCAGGATGGCCACCGTCACGTTGCGCAGCAGTCCGGGCCGCCAATTGCCGACAAGCGACTCGCCGTCGAGGGTTAGAGCACGAAGGTGCATGGCTTTTTTACCGATACTCTGGCCGCCGAGGATGGGGAGCGAATCGCGGGTGACCAGATAGGCAAGGCCCACTAGGCAAGGCAGGCTGATGCCAAATGTTCCGGGCAAGAGCACCCAGACCGTGATTGACAGGCCAAGCGCGAACATACCATCGATTGCTGCTGCGATAGCACGGGTGTTGAAGGGTGCCAGCGCGCCGTGGGGGGAATGGTGGATGTCCGGTTCCGTTGCAACCCGAAGTTTGAGTTTTGGGGCAAGTTCTAACGGCGTTTGAAGTGACGGCGGCGGCGCGTCAGTTGTTTCTGCGGTTGGTATAAAAATAGACGGAACGGGTGGTGTGTAGCGAGGGATATCCGGTGGTGGCGGCGTGGGGCGGACGGGAATATCGGATGATTGATCCATGAGTGACTGCCAGCTCATATCACGAGAGGGACCAATGTCCAGCACGATTCCAAACTGGAGTTGGTGTTCTTCTTTTTCGCAATCCCAATGAGAATCAAGCATTCATCCGAGGTGTCAAATGAAGTGGTGATGCTCAGGATTTGCCTTCCAAGTTTCGCGACCACCCGTTACTAGTTCCGCATCCCTCCGCCCATGAATACTCCCAATCTCGGCTCGGCGCGCTTTGCCTCGCCACTTGCACTAACCATCAATGATGACATTCGTATTCCAGAAAATATCGAGATGGGAACCGATCCGGGCTATCTGTTCGAGTTGGCGGGACCAAGAGCCAGACTGTTTTTTGATCCGGCCCAGACGCGGGCGGCAATCGTCACCTGCGGCGGCCTGTGCCCCGGCCTCAACAACGTCATCCGCTCGCTTTTTCTCGAATTGCACCACCGCTACGGGGTGAAGGAAGTGCTGGGTTTCCGCAATGGCTATCAAGGGCTCGATCCACGGCGCGCTGCCCCTCCTGTGGTGCTCACGCCCGAGTTTGTGGACGACATCCATCAGGAAGGCGGGAGCGTGTTAGGCACATCGAGGGGTCCGGTGGACATCGGCGTGGCTGTGGACCATTTGATCGAACGGCGGGTGAATCTGCTTTTCACGATTGGCGGTGATGGCACCCAGCTCGGCGGCAACGAATTGTTTCAGGAGGCCGAGCGGCGGGGCTATCCACTGGCCGTGGTGGGCATCCCCAAGACGGTGGACAACGACGTGGCGTTTGTCTCGCGCACCTTCGGGTATTTCACTGCCGTGGAAGAAGCCTCGAAGATCCTCAAGTGCGCTCACACCGAGGCACACAGCGTCCAAAACGGCATCGCCCTCGTCAAACTGATG
>JBAXCM010000013.1:0-24246 GCA_037141475.1 Verrucomicrobiota bacterium
ATAACAACGTGATAGACTGATTCATCGCAAGCTGGGGATTTGGTATTCGAATCTTCAATTTGTTTAGAATTTAGGATTTAAGATTTAGGATTTCTTTCCTCACTCGCGCACGGGCACGGCGCGGGGCGGTTCGGGCTCATCTTCCTCGACCGGGGTGGCGTGGGGCGGCGAGGCGTCTTGTTGGACGGGGATGGCGCGCGGCGGGGCGGGACTCGCGGCGGCGGGTTGCTGCGCGGTGTCATCGACGGGCACGGCGCGCGCCGGGTGAAGCGGGCAGAGGTCGCCGGGGGCCAGAAGTGTATCGTTAGGGACGTGATCGAGGTAGGCGGTGTCGGCGGCCTCGCAACCGGCGGTGGCGCGTTTGCCGGATAGGCGGCAGAGATTGACGTCGGCGAGAGGCACGTTGCTATTGAGTTTGCCGGCCTTGTAGCCGAGTCGCTCGGCAGTCTTCATGATATCCACCCACACTGGCAGGGCCAGGGTGGCACCGTAGCCACCTTGAATGATCTTTTTTGGTGTGTCGAAACCGACCCACACAGTGCAAGTTAGATTGGACGTAAAACCGGAAAACCAGGCATCTTTGAAGTCATTGGTGGTGCCTGTCTTGCCGCCGCAAGCCGCATCAAACCCGAGTCGGCTGACCGAGGCGGCGGTGCCGCGAGTGGTCACTTCGGTTAGGATACTGGATATCGACCAAGCTGCGCCGGCTTTGGCGGCGGGATATTGGACGGGCAGCGCCGAGTAAAGGACATTGCCTTTTTTGTCCTTGATCTCTGCAATAAGATAGGGGCAAAAGCGGACTCCCTTGTTAGGGAAAATGCTATAGGCGGTGGCAATTTCCCATGGGGATACTTCCCAGGCACCGAGGAAGGCCGCGGGGTTGGCGGGCATGGGGGTGGAGAAGCCGGCATTTTTGGCAACCTCGGAGACGCGCTCGATGCCGGCGAGGTTGCCAACGCGCACCGACATGGTGTTGCGGGAGCGGATCAGGCCGTAAGACGCTGGTTCGAAGCCGCCGAATTTGCCATCGGAATTGTGGGGCCGCCAGTTGCCTGCACCCTTGATTTCGCCGGGTTGGATCGGCCCGTCATTGATGCTGGTATCGGGGCGCAGGCCGACGTCGAAGGCCGCCAGATAGACGAAGGGTTTGAACAATGAGCCAAATTGTCGGCGGCTCTGGATGGCACGGTTGTATTTGCTTTCGTTCGCATCGCGGCCGCCGACGACTGCGAGTACTGCGCCGCTGCGGTTTTCGACGACCACGGAGGCCCCCTGCAAATAAGTGGGTTCCTCGCGCTTATCCTCAGCAAGGGCACGCCAGGCGGTGCGGGTTTGGTGAGGGTAACCGGGAATTCGCTCGACCTCGCGGAGTTTTTTATCGAGCGCCTCTTCGCCCTTGCGCTGGATTCGCAGATCAATGGTGGTATTGATAGTCAGCCCCCCAAGCGCGATGTTCTCTTTTTCCAAAATGATCTCCAAATCATGGCGAATCGCGTCCATCGCATAACTTTCCTGGGTGTCGCGCCGCCACTTCGGCCGCAACTCGATGTCTTGCTTTTTCGCCGCGTCGGCCTCCTCGCGGGTGACCGCCTCAGTTTCGACCATCCGTTCCAAGGTGGTGTCTCGTTCGCGAATGGCGGCGGTGAGCGAACTGAACGGGTTGAAGGCGTCCGGGCCGCGGACGATGCCGGCGAGCATGGCGGATTCGGAAAGTGTGAGTTCGGACGGGTGTTTTTCAAAATAGATACGTGATGCCTCGCCGATGCCGCGAATTTGCCGGCCCCAGTTGATCTGATTGATGTACGCTTGGAGAATCGCGTCTTTCGACAGGCTCATTTCGATGCGGCAGGCGATGGCGATCTCCAACAATTTTCGGTTTGCTTGGCGCAGGATATCGTGGCGTTGTTCCCCTTGTTTGAGTTGGAAAACGTCGGACGCCAGTTGCTGGGTAATGGTCGAGGCTCCCTGCCGCTTGCCCTGGATGTTAGCCACCACGGCGCGGGCTATGCCGATCGGATCGATGGCGTAGTGCTTGTAGAAACGCGCATCTTCACGGGCGAGAATGGCTTTGCGGAAATTCTCAGCCACCTCGGCCAGCGGCACCACCGAGCGTTTTTCGCCGTGAATGCGGCCGATTTCCTCACCCAAGCGGTCGAGCACGATGCTGCGTTCGGGCATGGCATCAAGTTTTGATAGATCATACGAGCGGGCCTGGATGCCATAGCCCACGGCGCATCCGACGAGGCCGTAAAGTCCTGCCACCAGCGGATAACCAATCGCCAGCAGCAGCAGCCGCACGGGCAGGGAGAATGCGCGAGTAAACCAAGTGAAGAGGTGAAACGGCCAAAATAGCAGCCACGACAGGGCGCTGTTCGAATGCGCGGGCGTCGCCGCAGGCTTGCCTCCGCGGCGGACATCATTTTCGGGCGGGTTGCGTTTTGGCATCGGCAGGCGCAATGTAGCGCGTGCTCCTGCGGCAATCCATCCTGGAATTCGGCAGCAGACAAATGAGCGCGACTTTGTCGCTCCAAACCATGCAATGAAGACCATACAACAAATTTCCCCTTGGAGCGCGGCTGGCCTGTGGCTGCTTGCCGCTGTCGTGCCGGTCGCAGCTCGCGAGGCTTCTCGCAGCTTGCCGGATTTGTCAAAATTGGAGGCCAAGGTCGAGGCGGTCGCCGCCAAGGTGACTCCGGCCACCGTGGCCTTGCTGGCCGAACGAACCGGTTCGTCGGGCTCGGGAGTGGTGACCACGGCGGACGGGCTGGTCCTCACTGCGGCGCATGTGGTGCAGGGCACGCCGGAGTTACTGGTGGTTTTTCCGGATGGCAAACAGGTGCGCGGCAAGGTGCTGGGTGCCAATTATTCCAAAGACATCGCCATGGTCCAAATCACCGACAAAGGCCCGTGGCCCTTCGTCGAACGCGGTTCTTCCAAGCCCCTCGCCGCTGGCGACTGGGTCGTCGCCCTCGGCCATTCCGCCGGTTTTGATCCGAGCCGTCCCCCGCCGATTCGCTTCGGCAGGGTCCTCTCCAAGGGCCCGGGGAATTTTCTAACAACAGACTGCACCCTCATTGGTGGCGATTCCGGCGGTCCCCTGTTTGATCTGGACGGCAAAATTGTCGCCATCCACTCCAACATCGGCCAGTCTCTGGTAAACAATAACCACGCCGGCATCGATGGCTTCCGCGAGGACTGGGACCGCTTGCTCAGCGGCGAGGGCTGGGGACGGCTCTCCCTCAACCCGTTTGCCAACCCGGAGATGCCGGTGTTAGGCATTGAGATGGGCCTCACGCGGCGGATCAAGGGCGTGCCCGTCGAGATGGTGGTGCCGCGTTCACCAGCGGCGGCGGCCGGTGTTCGCCCCGGCGACCTGATCCTTTCCCTGGACCGCAGTGAAATCCGCAATGGCAATGAATTGCTGCAAATCCTTGCTAAAAAACAGGCCGGCGAATCCGTCAAACTGGGCGTCTTGCGAGACGACAAAAATCTTGAGTTCAAGGTGACCTTGGCGCGCCGGGACAAGTTGTTCCAAGTGCAGTGAGCCTACAACTCATCAGTCTGCGTCATCTTTGGTGCATCTATCCAACATCTGCAATCCAACTTCGGAGTTCGAGCTCAACCCTCCTCCCCCACTACTACCATGAAAATTCCATCCCACCTTTTGTTAGCATATCTCCTCGTCAGTTCCCCCGGCGCCCAACAGCTGCAGGACATTCCGTTGCTGCGCCCCGATGAGCGCCAAACAATCGATGGCGAGGCCGACGAATTCAGCCAGGCCCTCACCCCGGCTCTTGCGACGGCCGCAAAATCCACCGTTCGGGTGTGGACCGGCAAGCGGCGCCTCGCCTACGGCACGGTGGTGGCTGATGGCCGCAAGGTGCTCACCAAGTTCAGTGAAGTGGCCCGGGCGGCCGGCTCCCTGCGAGTGGACAACGGCGACGGCGCGGTGCGCGCGGCGGTGATCACCGGCGTCTATCAGGACGAAGACCTCGCGCTGCTCACCCTCACCGGCGAGCCACTCACGCCGGTGAAGTGGTTTGACGGAGAGCCAAAGCTGGGGAGTTTTCTAACAGCTCCACAACCGGGAGGCAAGCCAGCCGCCTTCGGGGTTGTCAGTGTCTTGCAGCGGGACCTGCGGGAAACCGACAAGGCCTATCTCGGAGTGCTCGGCGATCCTCACTTCACCGGACCAGGTGTGAAAGTGCAGGACGTCCAGGTGGAATCCGGAGCCGCCGCGGCCGGACTGCGGGCAGGAGACGTGATCCTGCAAGTGAACAAACGGCCGATTTCCGGCATGCTGGAATTGCGCAACGCTCTCACTGGGGTCGCCCCGGGCGCACGGGTGACCATGGCAGTGACCCGCAACGGAAAGCCAATCGATCTGGATGTTCTATTGGGAAATCGTCCTGACCTGCCGCAATTTCCCGGCGAGCGGCTGCTACAGATGGAGCAAATGGGTGGGCCGACGAGCCGCGTTCACGATTCGTTTTCCAAGGTGATCCAAACCGACATGCGGCCAGATCCCAGCCAGATTGGCGGGCCGGTGGTCGATTTGCAAGGACGCGTGATAGGCATCACCATGGCCCGGGCTGATCGCACCCGCTCGTTTGTCATGCCTTCTGCGGCGGTGACCAAGTTGCTGGAAAGCAAGCCATCAGATCCGGGACGCGTCAACGATGCCGTGGCAGAGGCTCGGGGCGTGGCCGCTGGCCAGGGCCGGATCAGACCGGCACCTCTGGATCCGGGTATGGCACCCGCTGATCCGGAGCGCCTGCGTCGCCACGCCGACGACATGCAACGCCTGCTGGAGAGGTTGCGCGAGGAGATGGAGCGCATGGACCGCTAGAACCGTTAGACCTCAGTTTGGCTTTCATCTAAGACAGGGTAACGGCGTGTCTGTGACCGCCGATGTGCATGAGATGACCCTTGTCGAGGCGGTGGGTGCATTGGCGATTCAGGGGCACCGGCGATCATAGACACCCCGCTACAAAACTACAAATATTTGTGCGGCTCCTAGGTCTGACGGCAATTTCAGAGGATTGACCTTGCTCGACGCCGTGGGGCTTTTGAGGTCAAACACTGAGCTCCGAGCTTAACGCAAAGGCCCCGCGAGGATCATAAAAAAATCGGGAGTCTCACCAGGCATCTGTGCCAAGGAGACTCCCGATAGCAAATCGAGCAGGGCGGCTTATTGCGGCACGCCGTAAACTTCGACTTCGATGTAATGGTTCATCTCGTTGGAGGTGTTGCCATTGCTGTAGAGGCGCACATAGCGACCCTTGGCACCCTTGCCATCGGCGATCAGACCGAAGCGGCTTTCGACATAGGGATTGTCGGAACCTTTGCCCAGTTTCGAGACATTTTCGTAGTCGTTGTTGTAGATGGTGGTGGTGGCGGTGGGGGCGAATTTCGGATCATCAGAAACCTGGATGACCACACCCTTGTAGGCGCGCTTTTGCGAGTGATAGTGCCAGACGCAAACGGCGTTGATAGCGGCGGATTTTTCCAAGTCGATCTGGACCCATTGCGGTCCTTCGAGGAGTTCGACGAAGTAACCTTCGCCGGCCTGCTTGTCGCCATCGGTGATGAGCTTGAGGTCGCCGATGATCGGATTGTCATCACTGCCAGTGACCTTCTTGTCCTTGGACAGCAACACCGCTTCCTTGGGAACCAGGAAAACCGGGTCCTTGTCGGGAGGCTGCACCAGATTGGGCACGTTCATGGCCTTCGGTGTGCCTTCGATGAGTTCGGGCGGATAGTTGAGGGCGAGAGCCACACCACCGACGGTGCCGCCAGAGGTGGCTCCAGAGCCCGCAGTGGCACCCGTTGGTTTCTTGTTATCGCCACAACCGGTGATGAACAGGGCGGAGGAGGCTGCTAGGATGGATACGATTAGTTTGTGTTTCATACGCTTAGTTGTTCTGGGGTGAATACGATAGGTTGTTTGCTGAGGGCGGACGGATTGACGAAGTAGATAGGAGCTTCACTGAGGAAGGCGTGGCGGGCGTCACAATTGAGTTTCGCCTCGCCGCGCACGGAGGCGAAGAAGTTTTCCAGATGCGGTTGATGGGGCGGCTTGTTGAGTTCGCCGGGCAGTGAAAACCCCTCGGGCGGGGCCGACACGCGGGAATCGGTCACTCCGCCAGCGACCGGTGCCACCACTGACGCGGCCTTGCGTCCGAGGAAGCCACGTTGCACGAGATTGTCCCAGGAGAGGGAACTCGCCTTCTCGTTGGGATCCTTGGGAGCGTTGGGATCCTTGGGAGCCGGACTCGCCTCCTTGAAAATCTCCGTGGTCGCCGAATTCTCCGAGATCTTGATCGTGCCCTCGGTGCCCATGAACGACTCCCAGTAACCGCCACCGGAACTGGTGGTCGTCAGCACTTGATAGAAGGCGCGCACCTGACCCTGCGGCGTGTCGTAGTCGAAAAGCGCCATCACATTGTCGAAGTGCTCGCGTTGCGTGAAGTAGCTGTTGCCGCCGGTGGCATACACCGATTTGGGAACGGCACCGAGGAACCAGTTGAAGATATCGATTTGGTGGGCACCGAGGTCGGAGATGGCCCCGCCGGATAGATCGCGGTAAAAGCGCCAGTTCATGAACTGATGCATATCCTTGAAACCGTACTTGGTGAGAATGTCCTGCTTGATCGTCAATTTCTCCGCATAGGCGATATTCTGAGATGACTTGACCGCACGGTTCCACTGGGCGTTGGCGTTGACGATCTGGCCGCAAATCTTGTTGCCATTGATCAACTGGTCGAGGGTGAAACGGTAGCGCGGATTGCTACGGCGCTGGTGGCCAATCTGGCACAACTTGCCGCTCTTCTCCATGGCTTTGACCATGGCGCGAGCCCCATCGATGGTGTTGGACATCATCTTTTCACAGTAAACATTGAGGCCGGCTTCGAGACACTTCACCGTGTGCGGCGAGTGCCAGAAATCCGGCGTCGCGATCACTGCGGCATCCAGACCCTTTTCGTTAGCCAGCAGATCTTCGATGTTCTCATAATCTTTCGGCGTGTGCTTTTGCAGCGCACGAACGTGGCCCACTGCGATCTTGCGATTGTATTCCCAGATGTCGCACACCGCTTGGAAGTGCAGACCGGGAATGTTCTTCATCGACTCAAACAGCACCTGGCCCTGTTTGCCGTGGCCGATGAGCGCGACGTTGAGTTTGTTGGATGGGCTGCCAGTGCTGGCTGCACTCAGGAGGCCCGGAGTGCCGAGCACCAAGCCCGCGCCCGCGCCGACGGCGGTTTTCGCGAGAAAATCGCGGCGGTTAATCATAGAAGGAGGAGTTTCCATATAGGGTTCAGGGCTGAGGAATTACCATTTTTTCAGCAAGCAGAAGCTGTTATATTTGGCCAGCATGAGCGCCATGACGATCAAGATCATGTGGATGCCGAGCCAAGAGATGCCGTCGTCTTGTTTGATAAGGATGAGGCCCCAGGTGAGGCTGATGTAGAGCAGGCCCAGCAGGAACAACGAGGTGCGGCTGGCAATGCCAAACAGAATCGTGAAGCCGAGCACCAGCAAGGCCGGCCCGAGGATCAAGTTATACATATTGAGCATCACCGGCTCTTGCATGAACTTCTCCCACGCGGCGGGCGCGTCAGCGAGCTTTTCCCCGTTAATTTTGCCACCCATCGACTTGTAGATGTTCTTGAGCCCATCTTCAATCGGGCCGGGCAAGCGCATCAGCGGCTCGGTGGCAAACTTCTTGAAGAGCCCTTCCGGCACACCGTGATAATGGCTGAGCGCATATTCCTTGATGTTAGTGGCGGCCGTAAGCCCATGGACATTCGGCTTGCCGTCAATCATGATGGGTTGGTCGGATCCCACAGTGCCAACGTATTTTTCAAGCCCGGTTTGAATGGCTCGCACAGCAAGCCAAATACGCAGCAAAAGCGCGGCGTAGAAATACCCGAGATGAGTTAATGGGCAGGACTTGCAGCATTCCGTGGAGTCAGCGGAGGCAGTGGATTTACAGCATTCAGTGGATTCAGTGGTCATGATTGTGGTTAGTTTCGGTGGTTTAATACGTGTGTGGGTTGCCGGATTAGTCAGTTTTATTGGTCAGACTGGATCGTTCAATTAGAATTGTTAGATGATGATGAATCAGCCGGGTTTGGGTTCCCAACCGGGGCGATAGTTGCGTTTGAGCATGGCCGCGACCTCGGGCAGGCCGCGGGCCTGCATGGCGGTGGCATCCCAAGAGATGGGTTTGGCGAGGCGCACGGCCAGATTACCGGCGAGGACCATTTCGGTGAGAGGCGCGGCATGATCGATAAAATTGGACACTGGCTTGGGGCCTTCGCCCCGGATTGCGCGGCAGAGTTCCTGGGTGGGGCCGCCGACCACTCGCGGATAGACGTTTTTGATGGCGTGGGCCTTCTCGCGAAGACTCACGGGAAACACCACTGGCGCAGTACCGCAAATTGCATCGTTAACGAAAATCGCGCCGGCGGTTCCGACGAACACCTGACCGGAATCGTCATTGAGTTGGAGATCGGCGGGGATGCCCGGCGGCCTCACAAACTCCTTGTCAGTGTTCGGATTTTTCACTCCGTCCTGCCACACCACCTTGATAGGACCCCGTTTGCCCTTGGCCGGAAATTGATAGATAATGGTCGCACGCTTGGGACAAGTGGCCTCATCAAATTCGGAAACCTTGCTGGCATCGACGCTGAAGTCGCCTCCGAGGTCGAGCGCCCAAAAGGCGGAATTAAAACTGTGGCAGCCGATGTCGCCCAACGCGCCACAGCCGTAGTCCCAGAAGCCGCGCCAAGCGAATGGATGGATTTTTGAGCTATAGGGGCGTTCGGTGGCGACTGAGCCCTGCCAGAGATCCCAATTGACATAGGGAGGCACGGGTTCAGCAGGAAACTGCAAGCCTTTGCCCTGCGGCCAAATCGGCCGATTGGTCCAATAGTGAACCTCTTTGACCTCACCGATAAGGCCAGCTTCGATCCATTCACGCAACACCCGGGTGCACTCCAAAGTCGCACCTTGGTTGCCCATCACGGTGAACACGCCTTTCTCTTTGGCGCAGGCGGCCAGCGTGCGGGCCTCCCAAATCGTGTTGGCCAGTGGCTTTTGCACCATCACATGTTTGCCGCGGCGCATCGCCTCCATCGCGATGGGAAAGTGCATGTGATCAGGCGTGGACACCGTCACCACATCGATTTGATCACCCATGGCTGCCAACATTTCCCGGTAGTCGGCAAAACGTTTGGCGTCCGGAAATTTCTCGAAGGCTCCCTTGGCACTGTCCTGATCGATGTCGCAGAGCGCCGCAATCCGGTTGCCCCTGGCAATCTCAAAAATATCACCCATCCCCTTGCCTCCACAACCCACAGCAGCCACGTTGAGCTGCTTGAGCGCCTGTCCTTGACCTAACAATAAATTAGATCCCCAAACGCCGCCAGCCAGCACAGTGGCTGACTTGAGGAAACGGCGGCGGGTAATAGCTGACATGACGGCTGCGGGCGGGGTGGCTAAGCGTGATGACAGGGCTTGTCAACTGCGGAAGCAGTCGGCCGAATGAGAAAAAATCGAGACTTCCCCCACCCGGCTTTGGCCGCGGATGTTGGCTTGGGAAGAAAGCGCAGATTCGACATGAGGGCTCAAATACGCATCTACACCCAACGCTTTTTCATCGAACTCGGCCAAATTTCCGTGCATCGCGCCGGATCCTCCTTGCCATCACAGCCAATTGAGCGCATCCCTAGCACGCCCACAAGCACCCTCCAACCCTAACGAATCATCACCCCTCCCCCCCCATTTTTAAACCCAAAATCCAAAATTTGAAATTTAACCTCTCCCCGTCATGCCCCTGTCCGCGCTAGATCTATTCACCATAGGCATCGGTCCGTCATCATCCCACACGCTCGGCCCGATGCGTGCCGCCTACCGCTTTATCAAACAACTGCAGGGCGACGGCATGACTGCGCAAGTGGCCCGGCTGCACTGCGAGCTGTACGGATCGTTGGCCGCCACCGGCAAGGGCCATGGCACGGACAGCGCGATTCTGCTAGGTTGGCTTGGCGAGGAGCCCGAGTCCATTGATATCGGCAGCGTAGCGACGCGGCTCAGGGCGATCCGCCAGACGAAGCAATTGCCCCTGCCTTGGGGAACGAGTATCACGTTCCATGAAGCGCGGGATCTAAGTTTCAAGCGGCTCAAGCCACTGCCGTTGCATCCCAATGGCATGCACTTCAGCGCGCTGGATGCCAACGACAAGCTAGTGGCCGACGCTCTCATGTACTCGACTGGTGGTGGGTTCATCGCCAGCGAGGAGGAATTGCAACATCCGGTTCACAGTTCGGTGGTGTTGCCGCATCCCTTCACCAGCGGGGCTGAATTGCTAGACCGATGTGCCGTCCACCATCTATCTATCAGCGAGCTGATGTTTCTTAATGAGGCGGCGTTCCGACCTGAGGCCGATACCCGGGCCCGCCTCAATACCGTTTGGCAGGCGATGCAAGACTGCGTCAAGCGGGGCTGTGCTCAAGGTGGCATCCTGCCTGGCGGACTCAAAGTGCCCCGGCGTGCCAACACCATCTATCAACACTTGCGGGATAACGCCGAGGGAGCCCTGGCCGATCCCCTCACCATTCTCGATTGGGTCAATCTTTACGCCCTAGCCGTCAATGAGGAAAATGCTGCCGGTGGCCGCGTGGTCACCGCCCCCACCAATGGCGCGGCCGGCATCATCCCCGCTGTGCTGCACTACGCCGTGCGTTTCCGCCATCCGGTTCACTTGGATGGCGTCCATCGGTTTCTGCTCACCGCCGGAGCCATCGGCCAACTCTACAAACGGAATGCATCACTCTCCGGTGCCGTCGCCGGCTGCCAAGGCGAGGTGGGCGTCGCCTGTTCAATGGCTGCCGCCGGCCTCGTCGAATACCTCGGCGGCTCGCCCAAACAAGTCGCCAACGCTGCGGAAATCGGCATGGAACACAACCTCGGCCTTACGTGTGACCCCATCGGTGGCCTCGTTCAAATCCCCTGCATCGAGCGCAATGCCATGGGCGCAGTCAAAGCCATTAACGCCGCCCGGCTGGCCATCGCCGGCGATGGCACCCACGTGGTATCCCTCGACAAAGTCATCCGCACCATGCGCGACACCGGCCGTGATATGAACGCCAAATACAAGGAAACATCCCGCGGCGGCCTGGCGGTGAATGTGGTAGAGTGTTAGGGAAACATTCCGCGGGCAGCCTTTGAATCGGCCACGGTCCTGATGGCTATGGCCTGCGCGGCCAACCTGTTAGACACATGTTGGCGTTGCGAGAAGTCGGTGACTTTGGCCATGGCCTTGGTCAGAACAACTTCCAACTTGCTGATAACATCCTGTTCCTCCCATTGGAAGCGTTGGAGGTTTTGCACCCATTCGAAATAAGAGACGGTGACCCCGCCGGCATTGCACAAAATATCCGGAATGATGAACACATCCCCGCGGGCGTCGAGAATGCGGTCGGCCTCCGGCGTGGTGGGGCCGTTGGCACCTTCGGCTAGAATTTTGCAGCGCAACTTGGGAGCGTTGTCGCAGGTGATGCTGCGGTCCAGCGCGCAGGGGGCGAGAATATCACAGGGTTGGCAAAGGAGTTGCGCGGGATCAATCGGCTCGGCTTCGGCAAACCCGGCTACACTGCCGGTTTTGGCGACGTGCTCGCGAAGGAGGCGGATGTTCAAGCCACCTGCGTTCCAGATGGCACCATCGACGTCAGCCACGCCTGTCACTAACACGCCACTAGAGACGAAGGCATCGGCGGCGTGGGCACCCACATTGCCGAAGCCTTGGATAATAACAGTGGCTCCTTGGACGGATAGGCCGAGATTGACTAACGATTTGCAGGCGCAGAACGCAACTCCATAACCCGTCGCCTTGCTGCGGCCCTTGGACCCTTGCAAGGCAAGCGGTTTGCCAGTGACGATGGACGGCACGAGGTGGCCAGCGTGGGTCGAGTAGGTATCGGCGATCCAGCCCATCGTTTGTTCGTTGGTGCCCATATCCGGGGCCATCACATCGGTCTCCGGATCGATGAAAGGAATCATCTCCATCGTATAGCGCCGGGTGAGGCGCTCGAGTTCACCTAACGACATGCTTCGCGGATCACAAGTGATGCCACCTTTGCCGCCGCCATAAGGCAGGTCCATCAGCGCGCACTTCCAATTCATCCACATCGCCAGCGCCGCGATCTCGCCCAAGGCCACGCCCGGGTGATAGCGCAGCCCGCCCTTGACCGGCCCGCGGGTGAGTTGGTGCTGGACGCGATGGCCGAAAAACACCTCGGTTCGGCCGTCATCCCGACGAATCGGAACGGTCACCGTGATCAAGCGTTTCGGCCATTTGCAGCGCTCGCGCAAATCATCGCTTAGATCTAGAAAATCCGCCACTTGGTCGAATTGTTCGACGGCCATGGCAAAGACCGGATGCTGTAAGAGTTCCTTGCGCATACTGAGGCGTACTACTCGGGAAAGATCCAGCGGCTGTCAAAGCCGGGAATGACTTCGCCGCGTTGAATTTTCCAATAGCGATCCACATAGATTTCGACGCCTTTGCGGTAACTCAGATCCGGAGACGAATTGCGGGTCCACTCCAAATCCAACTGCTTGACATCAGCCGGAATCTCCAATACACGATCCTTGGCCTCCACCGCACGACCATCCACTTTGGCTGACTTCAAATCCACAAACCACGGGATATGGAAACGCAACCCACTGGGTGCCTTGCGCCATTGAGCATCAAGTTTCACACTCGCCCCACCAGCTGTGGCGTCAATCGTATAAGATATCAGTCCGAAATCCGTGGGGGCCTTGGCCACCCGCACCCGGTGGCCGGCCTCTAGCCATGTTGGGGCCAGCGCTGACGCCAGATGCAGCACGGGTTGTTGCATATCTTCGCGCACCAGCATGTTGCGAAGGCACTCGTTGAAGCGGGCGGCACACCAGCCGTGAGGTGGATAGTTGTTATGGAAATTGCGGTCTCGCCACGCCCAGATATCATATTCGAATCCGGTGTGGGTACTGCCCGTGTGGACTAGGAACGAATAGAAATCGGTGATCACCTCGCGGTCCATGCCTAGGGCCAGCAGGGTTTCCAACACCTGGAACGTTTCGTAATGATGAATGACGGTGTGCTCGGGCTGCGACCAATCGAGTGGCTTGGCGTCCTTCGCTTGGCGGACCTTGAAGGCGTTGTGCTCGTAGGTCATGATCCCTTCCTGATAGGCATAGTCGCGAACCGTCTTGACCGTGTTCTTGACCATCGGGTCGGCGGCGGCAATCACCCCAAACGGATAGACACCACCCGAGGCATTCTCCCAGTCCATGCCGGCCAACGGATCATCCAGACCCGGTGGAATGTAGCCGCCTGTGCGAGCCGTGATCGCCTTCAGCCTAACCATAAACTTGGCCAGATACTCATCATGGATTTTCTGGAATCGGCGGGCGTCGTCGTCCTTGCCGACGGCGGTGGCCAACTCGGCGGCATCCTTCAACCCGCGCAGCACCCAAAAGCTATGGCCGGTGTAGTGGCCGTCAATACGCTCATTGTCATAGGGCCCGGAGGCCGGCCACAGGCCCCACGGATCCTTGGCGGTTTCCGCCTCAAGCTTGGCGATGTGACCCGGAACCGCCGGATAGACTCGCTCCGCGAAGGCCCGTTCGCCAGTGATCCGGTAGTGCGCGGCCAGCGTCCACAGCGCCTGGCCCCAGGCGTCCGGGTGGGTCGCCCGCAGGCCGGTGAGCTTGCCATTCTCATCCTTGAGCAATACATACTCGAGGCATTGCTCGGCCACCTTGGTCAAACCTAACATATCATAGGTATGAATGATAAACGCGGCGTCACGAGAGAAGAACTGGTTGTATTGGACGTCGCTGACCGTCTGGATGTAGGTTTTTCCATCCTCCTGCAAATCGCGTGCCATCAAGTCATACATCAGCGAGGACTTATGCATATCCATCACCTTGTGTTCAGGCACCTCGAACATGGCACCTGCGTTCAATTGTTTTTGCCAGAAGGCACTGCTGCTCGCCAGATAGTCGTCGAAACCCGCCGCAGCCACCGCTTTCACCTGCTCCGCGTGGGAGTCGGCGACCGGCACCCACGGCATAGTCACATCGACAGAGGCCGACTGGCCCGGTGCCAGTTGGATCACAAACTCGAAGGGTTCGACGTTGGAATCGGCGGTCAGCACTTTCCATGCGGACTTGTCCGGCTGATAGTTAAAGATCAGGTGTTTGCTATCGGTGCGATGAACCTCACCACCGTTTCGAATCTCCGTGGGTTCCCATAACTTCCATGGCTTCCATCCCTCTTGGTCAATGAAACGCCCAGTCCACCACAGCGGTTCGGTGTGGTCGAAAAACGGATGACGCCAAGGTCCCTCGTGGTCAAACACCCGCGCCCCCACCGCCGCTCGCTGCGGCGTGCTGCCGGTGTTAGTGGCGGTGATGCGCACAAACCCTAGCAAATTGGCCAAAGGATCAAGCCCCGCCGGCGCGGCAAATGCCTTCACCCGGTATTCTATGCCATCAACCAGCGAGCCGTAATTGATCATTGGCAGACAGCCACCGTCAAGCGTGCGCACCCGGCTGTTGAGCCGCTTGAGCGGCGTCCCCGCCCACAACGTCAACTCACCAAAATAACTGCTGATGGCTCCGTCGCCGGTAAGCTGAAACGCCTTCGGCGCGTCCATGAAGCCGAGCGCATCACTGGGTGTTAGAAAATAGTTGAACGGCCCCTTCAGGTCGTGGCTGCGCTCATCGAGCCGTGCGTCGTGAATATAGGTCTGTGCTGGCAAGTGCATGGGTGCGCAAGTGAGTAGGGCCGCGATCGCCGCTTGGCAACCGCACAAGATTCTTGAAGCGTGCTGATTCATAAAATTAGTTAGTCCAACGTGGAAGGTGCCGCGCTCTGGCGCTCGGCGAGCCTGCGGACCCAGCGGCCGTAGGCCCAGATGAGGGCGGCGGCTACCAGACCGATGCAAGCGAAGAAACACCAGGTGGTGCCAACGTGGTGCGTCTGATAAAGCAATCTCGTCAATTCCGCCGGGGATTGGCCGGTAACCTCTACCAACTTTTTGAATGCCTCGCCGGGATGCAAAGCATCAATGGACACTTGTGCCGGAGTCCAACCCTTGCTCAGCAGCATGTCACGGGCAAACACGTCCTTGTCTGACCAAATCTGATAGAGTTGGGGGCCGACCTTGCCCTCGATGGTTGCTCCAATGAGCATCGGTCCCTGTGAGAAGCCGATCCACATCGCCTTCTTATCTGCCGGGGCGATGTTGCCGAGGAACTCGCTGTATTTCGGGCTGGCGAGCATTTCGCCAAGACTGAAGACGACCATCGCCGCGACGCACAGCCAGGCGAGGTTGAACAGGCCGAGAATGGTGAGGGCCACCACCACCAGGATGGTGCCTACAAACAGGCTGTTAGTGGCACGAATTTTGCCGCTGAAACCCGCGACAATGAAGCAGGTGAGCATGATCATGCCCGAGTTGATGTTGACGATGCCCTCGGGCTCGATCTTCAAGCCGTTCTCCTTCATTCCTAACAGAAACTGCATCACACTGCTGCGGGTGCCATCCGCGCCAAACAGCGAGCGAACGATCTCACCGGTATCGACCCAGTCCTCCACATACTTGGGCAGCACATCCCAAATCATCGGGAACATGAACCACCACAGTGAGAAAATCAGCAAATAGTAATGAAGGTGGGGTTTCTTGAGCTCCTGCAGCGACTCCTTCCAAAGGCTCGTCTCCCGAACATGCCCGGCTTTTACCTTCGCACGGCGCTCTAGCCGTTCCTGCTTGCCGGGTTCCTGATAGGTGAACAGCAGCAGGAAGTTGAGGCAAATGAGGATAGCACTGGTGAAGAAGACGTATTTCCATCCCCAGTTTTCACGCATCCACATCGCAACCAGCGGCCCGATCCAGCCACCGATATTGACGATTTGATAGAAGACGCCCCATGCTACGGAGCTGTTAGTGCGGGTGCAACTGCGGATCAGCGTACCCTGGATGCCGGGCTTGAAGATGGCGGTGCCAAAGCCCAGGCACATTGCCCCGGCAAAAAATCCCCAATAACTCGGGTTGAACGCCATGAGCAGATAACCCGAACTCTGGATGATGGTGGCTATGAAAATCGTCTGCTTGTAGCCGTAGCGGTCGGAAATCCCGCCAGTGAAAATCGAGCCCCCGGACTGGATCAAGCCCCAGATGGCAGTCAGAGTGCCAAAGGTGGCCATCGTCTCACCCAGCCCACCATCGCTTTCGGCACGGGTCACATACAAGTTAGACACGGCCTTGACGCCATAGAAGGCCGCCCGCTCAACCATTTCCATGCCACCGACGATCCAGAACACATAGCCGAGGCTACCCAGTGCGGCCCATAAGCCGAGTTGCTTGACGTCATCGAGAGTCGTCTCGTTGTGGTGCTTTTCCGGCTCGGGCTGTTGGCTCATGGGCGATGGATCTGAAGATAGATGGATGGATAAATCCCGTCACTGTGCGGCGCGGCATGCTGTCAGGCGCAGGGCGGTGGCAGGGATGGCAAATACGTCGTGGAAGAGGCGCATATTTCAAGCGTGCCCAATGAGAAAATGGTTTCCGTTTGGGCGTTGGCGGGCTATCAAAGGGCATGCTGATACGAAACCGCTTGGCTGAACTGCCCGCCCTGGGAGTGCCCTTGCACTTGGCTCTCGGAATGTTTGATGGCGTCCATCTGGGCCATCAAACGGTCATCGCACGCGCCGTGGCCGCCGCAGCCAGCTGCGGTGGCTTGGCTGGCGTGATGACGTTTGATCCACACCCGGCGCGCCTGCTCGCCCCAGGACTAGCGCCCAGCGCGGTACTCACAACGCTGCCTCACAAGGCGAAAATCGTCGAGGCACTGGGCATCGGCCTGTTTGTGGCGCTGCGCTTTGACGCGGCACTCGCGGGGCTAGCTGCAGATGAGTTTGTCAGGCAATTGCTGGAGTCACCGATTCGCACGCTGGCGGTTGGCGATGATTGGCGCTTTGGCCGTGGACGTGGCGGCGATGTCGAGTTCTTGCGGTTGCAGGCCGCCGCCGCTGGCTTCCAGTTAGAGACAGTTCCTCCGGTGATGGTCGATGGCGAGCGGGTGAGCAGCACCCGCATCCGCCAGGCCATCCGCGATGGCTCACTGGATGCCGCCGCTCGCATGTTAGGCCGCAACTACACCCTATCAGGCCCTGTCATCGAAGGCCGCCGGCTCGCCCGTCAGCTGGGATTTCCGACAGCGAACGTCGCAGTGGGCGAGCAACTCACGCCACCCGATGGCGTGTGGGTGGTGCGCGTCACACTGGCGGATGGTGTGGCCAGACCTGCAGTGGCCAACCTCGGTGTGCGGCCTACGGTGGATGGCACGACGCGGATCCTAGAAGTGCATTTGTTTGATTTTTCCGGCGATCTATATGGCTGTGAGATCGAGGTCGGGTTTGTGCAATTCCTGCGTGCGGAGGAACGCTTTGCATCGCTTGATTTGTTACGTGAGCAGATCGTGGCGGATGCCGCCACCGCCCGCCTGTGGCTGGCCTGAGCCTCAGAACACCTGCCTCCAACCATGCGCATTATAGCGGCGTCTCTGTGAGCGCCGCAGCGGAAGAGATGTTCTGTTCTTTGGAACTCAGCGTTTGGTCTCAATCATGCTAATGCATCCAGCAGGCTCGAATCCCTGAAATAAGGCCCATACTGCGGTTTGCCCATCCTTCGCGACAATACACTGGTCCGATCGGACCAGTGTATTGTCGCGTCTGAGGCCCGGGCTTCTATCATCCATCCCGGTGAAATGAACCAACTGTTGAGGGTGTATATCCAGCGTGCTTGACGATGTGGCCGTCTTGAGGGCGAACGCTGGGATCTGTGCCTAACACTCACACAAACAAAACCCCGGCCTGCGCGACGCGGGCCGGGGTTTCTTGATTGAGTCGCCGGACTCAGGCGGTGGTGGAGTCCTCGTCTTCGTCGAAGATTTCCTTGGGGATAATGATGGGTTCGGGCTCCTCGACGGTAAACTCGAATGTCGCATCGCGGTGGCAATGGAAACCAGAACCGGCCGGGATAAGATGACCCATGATCACATTTTCCTTAAAGCCGGTGAGGTAATCGACCTTGCCAAGAGTGGCGGCCTCGGTGAGGACGCGGGTGGTGTCTTGGAAGGATGCGGCAGAGATAAACGAATCGGTTTCCAAGGATGCCTTGGTGATCCCTAGCAGGACGGGCTCACCTTCAGCAGGCTTGCCGCCGTTAGCGATGATCTCTGCATTGACGCGCTTGAAGGTGGAACGGTCCACTTGATCGCCCCAGAGGTATTGGTCGGCATCGCCTGGATCGGTGATTTTGACCTTGCGCAGCATCTGCCGGACAATGACCTCGATGTGCTTGTCGTTGATTTCCACGCCCTGGACGCGATAGACGGATTGCACTTCGTTGACCAAATGTTCCTGAAGCTCCTGAGCGCCGCAAGCTTCCAACAAATCTTCCGGAGATACGGGTCCTTCGGTGATTTGATCGCCGCGTTTCACCTGGTCGCCATCGGTAACGACGACGTGTTTGCCCATGGGCACGAGATGATCGACTTGCTCGCCAGTGCTCTGATCCGTGATGACAACCTTTTTCTTGCCGCGGACGTTGGAGCCGAAGGAAATCTCACCATCGATTTTGGCGATGACGCAGGAGTCCTTGGGTTTGCGGGCTTCGAAGAGTTCCGCGACGCGCGGCAGACCACCGGTGATGTCCTTGGTGCGGGCCACCTTGCGCGGCGTCTTGGCCAATTGAATACCGCCGTGGACGATGTCACCTTCCTTGACGGAAAGATGAGCGCCGACGGGAATGGAATAGCTCGCCTTAATCTCCTTGGTGATCTCGTCAAAGATGACAACCTGCGGATGAAGGTCTTCCTTATGCTCGGTGACCACCACACCCTTCTTGCCGGTTTCCTTGTCGGTTTCGTTTGCCACGGTGATGCCCGCGATCATGTCCCGGAACTCGACGCGACCCGCCTTTTCCGTGAGGATCGGCACGTTGTACGGATCCCAAGTGACGACGGTGTCGCCCTTCTTGACGTCCTCGCCATCCTTGATAGAGATGATGGAGCCGATGACGATGTTATGGCTTTCCAGCTCAAGGCCGTCCTTGCCGCGGATAGAGATGGTGCCGTTCTTGTTGAGAACAACCCAATGACCATCGGCAGACTGCACAGTGCGTAGCGACTTGTACACCAATTGCCCGGTGTGTTTGACCTTGATGATAGGTTGCTTGAAGGTGGCCGCAGCCACCCCACCAACGTGGAACGTACGCATCGTCAACTGGGTGCCGGGCTCGCCGATAGACTGGGCGGCGATGATGCCGACGGCTTCGCCGATCTTCACCGGTTTGCTGGTCGCCAGATTCAGGCCATAGCAATTGGCGCAGCAACCGCGGTCGGATTCACAGGTGAGGACCGAGCGAATTTTGAGTTTGAGGCAACCGATTTTTTCGATGGCGGCGGCTTGGCGCTCGTTGACGATATCATCAATGTTGATGATAATCTCGCCGGTGACCGGATCCTTGATCTGCTCGCCAGAGACGCGGCCATAGATGCGCGTCGAGAGCGAAGCCGCTTCCTCATCGCCATCGACAATAGCCGCAACCGTGATTCCGTTGACGGTGCCGCAATCCTGATGGGTGATAATGACGTCCTGCGCCACATCGACAAGTTTGCGCGTCATGTAGCCGGAGTCCGCAGTCTTGAGCGCGGTATCAGAAAGACCTTTGCGAGCACCGTGAGTGGAGATGAAGTATTCCAGCACCGAAAGTCCCTCGCGGAAGTTCGAGATAATCGGCCGTTCGATAATTTCACCGGACGGCTTAGCCATCAACCCGCGCATGCCGCCGAGCTGTTTGATCTGGCTCTTGTTACCACGCGCACCGGAGTCCACCATCATGAACAAGGGACTGGCCTTGGCCTTGCCATCGTTGTGCTCAATCTTGCGATAGAGCGCGTTGGCGATGGTATCGGTGGCGTGGGTCCAGACGTCGACGATTTTCTGATAACGCTCGCCATCGGTGATGACACCGTTGCGATATTGCTTGGTGACCTTGTCGACGTCTTCGTAGGCTTTGATGATGACATCCTTTTTCTCCTCGGGGATCACCATATCGACAATCCCGATAGAAGTGCCGGAACGGGTGGCTTCCTTGAAGCCAAGGGTCTTGAGTTCATCGAGCGTCTCGACAGTCTTTTTCTGCCCGGAAACTTGATAGCAGCGCCAAATGATGTCGCCGATCTGTTTCTTGCCGACGTTGTAATTCACAAATCCCAGGCCTGATGGCCAGATTTCATTGAAGCGGACGCGGCCTGGAGTGGTCTCGAGGATTTTGCTCTCCTTATCGCCAAGCAAGGTGTCGCGGTTATAGTCGGGGTTGCGGATACGAATCCAGCAATGGTATTCGATCTTGCGCGAGGCAATGGCAAACTCGACTTCAGACGCGTTTTCAAACAGCGGCAGATGCTCCTGTTTCTCGCGGTCCTTCTGAGTGCGCAATGGTGCCCACGTCAGATAGTAGGTGCCCAAAATGATGTCCTGTGAGGGCACCGTGATCGGACGACCGGAAGCGGGCGAAAAGATATTGTTAGGCGCAAGCATCAACTGGCGGCACTCCAGCTGGGCTTCCACCGAGAGCGGAACGTGGACGGCCATTTGGTCACCGTCGAAGTCCGCGTTGTAAGCGGTACAAACGAGCGGATGTACGCGGATCGCCTCACCCTCGATGAGCTTGGGCTCGAACGCCTGGATAGATAGGCGGTGCAGCGTGGGGGCGCGGTTGAGCAGGATCGGGTGGCCCTTGGTGACTTCGGCCAAGATGTCCCAAACCTCGGTCGTCTTGCGATCAATCATCTTCTTCGCCGAGCGCACGGTGTGGCAATAACCCAGCTCCTTGAGGCGGCGAATGATGAACGGCTCAAACAAGGTGAGCGCCATCTTCTTAGGCAGACCGCACTGGCCGAGCTTGAGGTCCGGACCGACGACGATGACCGAGCGGCCGGAGTAATCGACGCGCTTGCCCAACAGGTTTTGGCGGAAGCGACCGCCCTTGCCCTTGAGCATATCACTGAGGGACTTGAGCGGACGGTTGCCGGCGCCGGTGACAGCGCGGCCATGGCGACCGTTGTCAAAGAGCGCGTCAACGGCCTCTTGCAGCATGCGCTTTTCATTGCGAATGATGACCTCAGGCGTCTTGAGCAACAGGAGGTTTTTGAGGCGGTTGTTGCGATTGATGACGCGACGATAGAGGTCGTTGAGGTCGGAGGTGGCGAAGCGGCCGCCCTCCAGAGGCACCAGAGGGCGCAGGTCTGGCGGGATGACCGGCAGCACCGTTTGAACCATCCATTCGGGGCGCGATTTGGACGCGGCAAACCCTTGGGTGATCTTGAGACGCTTGGCAAACTTTTTACGGTTTTGCTTGGACCGAGTGGTCGCCAACTCTTCTTCCAGAACCTTGGCCAGAGCAGTTAGGTCAACTTGTTTCAAGAGGTCCTGCAGCGCCTCAGCACCCATGCCGGCGCGGAACGAGCCGTCGCCGTAGGTATCTTCCGCCTCACGCAACTCAGTTTCAGTTAGCAACTGACCGAGTTCGAGGGCTGTGTTACCCGGTTCGGTGACGATGTAATCTTCGTAATAGATAACGCGCTCCAACTGGCGGGCACTGATGTCCAACAGCAAGCCGATGCGCGATGGCATGCACTTGTAGAACCAGATATGGGAAACCGGCACGGCCAGTTCGATGTGGCCCATGCGCTCGCGGCGCACCCGGCTGAGGGTGACCTCGACGCCGCAGCGGTCGCAGATGACGCCCTTGTGTTTGATGCGCTTGTATTTGCCGCAGGCGCACTCCCAGTCGCGTGTCGGTCCGAAGATCCGCTCGCAAAACAGCCCGCCCTTTTCCGGCTTGAACGTCCGGTAGTTGATGGTTTCGGGGTTTTTCACTTCCCCCTTGGACCAAGACCGGATGATTTCCGGGGAGGCCACGGTGATGGATACCTGGTCAAAGGCTTCCGGGCGTTCATCTACGCCGAAGAGTTCGCGAAGGTTGGTGTCAACACTCATGATAGGAAAAAAATTGTTAGTGAGGAGGGGTTAGAATTCGCGGGCTCAAATCAAAGGGTGAGGTCATCCAATGAATAATCATCGAGGCCACCGGTCATACCTGAGCCGTGTGTGGAACCCTTGCGGCCGGGACGAACGTCGAGGCCGAGGGATTGCATTTCCTTGATGAGGACGTTGAAGGACTCAGGGGTACCGGCCTCGAGGTTGTTGTCGCCTTTGACGATGGCCTCGTAGATGCGGGTACGGCCCAGCACGTCGTCGGACTTGACGGTGAGCAATTCCTGCAAGGTATAGGCAGCGCCGTAGGCTTCGAGCGCCCAGACTTCCATTTCGCCGAAGCGCTGACCCCCGTACTGGGCCTTGCCACCGAGCGGCTGCTGGGTGACGAGTGAGTACGGACCGACGGCGCGGGCATGGATCTTATCGGCGACCAAATGGCCGAGTTTGAGGATATAGATCATGCCGACGACGACGGGATTGTGGAAGGCTTCGCCGGTGCGACCATCATAGAGGGTGGACTTGCCGCCAGTGGTTCCGTCCTTGCCGTCGCCGATCCAGGTATAGCCGCGGGTCTCCGCTTCGCCGGGTTTGCGAGGGCGGGCCTTGCCAGCCTCGCCGACGATGTTGATGCCATCGACTTTTTTGGCCTCGCTCATGAAATCCCAGATAACTTCTTCCTTGATGCCATCGAAAATCGGGGTGGCGACCTTGAAGCCGAGGGCCTTGGCAGCGACGCCGAGGTGGGTTTCTAGCACCTGGCCGACGTTCATGCGTGAAGGCACGCCGAGGGGGTTGAGGCAGATATCCACTGGGGTGCCATCTGCCAGGAAAGGCATATCTTCTTCGGGAACGATCGTGGCGACGACGCCCTTATTGCCGTGGCGGCCGGCCATTTTATCCCCGACGGAGAGTTTGCGCTTGGCGGCGATGAAGACCTTCACTTCCTTAATCACGCCCGGGTCCACTTCGGTGCCGCTCTCGAGTTGATCGAGTTTGCGTTCACGCTCGGTGTCGAGTTCCTGGAAGCGGGCTTCGAAGGAGGTGATAATCTCGATGATCTTGTTGCGGATGGGCGACGGATCAATCTCGATGTGGTCGTGAACCGATGCCAACTTGCGCAGCAGTGTTTTGGTGATCTTGCGGTTGGCAGGGATGATGATCTCACCGGATTGGGCATTGACCACATCCAACGGAATCTTCTCACCAAGCAAAATATCGGACAAACGCTCAGTCAGATCATCCGTGAGCTTGTCCGCCTTCTTCTTGTGCTCATCGTTGATTTTCTTCAACTGCTTTTTCAATTCGCCTGGATCGACTTTTTCGTGGCGTTTCTTGGCGAAGCCGTGGGCGGAGACACGCACGTCCTGGACAATGCCCATGCAGCCTGATGGAACACGCAGCGAAGTGTCTTTCACATCGGCGGCCTTTTCGCCGAAGATGGCGCGCAGCAGGCGTTCTTCCGGGGCAAGTTCGGTTTCCGATTTCGGCGTGATCTTACCGACAAGAATGTCGCCGGGTTTCACTTCGGCGCCGATGCGGATGATACCGTCGTGGTCGAGGTTGCGCAATGCGTCTTCGCCGACGTTAGGGATATCACGGGTAATTTCCTCAGGGCCGAGCTTGGTATCGCGGGCAGCGACGTCGAATTCCGAGATATGGATGGAGGTATAAACATCTTCCTTGACGACGCGTTCGGAGATGACGATGGCATCTTCGAAGTTATAGCCATTCCACGGCATGAAGGCGACCAATACGTTGCGCCCAATGGCCAACTCACCGTCTTCGGTGTTAGGTCCGTCGGCCAGCACTTGGCCCTTCTTGATCTTCTGCCCCTTGTGAACAATCGGCTTCTGGTTGATGCAGGTGCCCGCATTGGAGCGCATGAATTTGCGCAGAGGATAGGCCATGATCCCCTTCTCCACATGCGTCTTGACCGCTTCGGTGTCGCTGAGGAATTTTTCATCGGCAACGGGCATCGTGCCATCAGGAGTGGTGACTATGATCTCGGCGGTGGCTGCGGCAACGATGCCGTCAGCTTCGGCAACGACCACTGCACGCGAATCGCGGGCTGCCTTGCCTTCCAGCCCGGTGCCCACCAGCGGGGCCTCGGATACCAACAG
>JBAXCM010000014.1:0-23665 GCA_037141475.1 Verrucomicrobiota bacterium
AAATAGTTATCATTTTCTTGCAGCACGCTGTGGTGGCCGGTGCCGTGGATCTTGCGCGGCACATCAGACGAGAGGATCGGGTTGTTCTGGCCGTAGATCCAGCCGGTATCGGCAGTGGGGCCGGATTTGTTGATTGAGTAGCGGACGTTGTATGATTCATCGTGGCAGGAGGCGTTGGAGTACATCATGTAGTACTTCCCATTGCGCTTGAGCATGAAGGGACCTTCCATGATGCCCTGCAGCTCGTGATAGGGAATGCGGCCCTTGCTCGCGAAGGTTTTCATGTCGTCGTTGAACTTGACCCACCCGGTTCCGGCGTCGTTATTGCCGGCCCAAGTCGTGAAGTAGCCATACGTTGCGCCGTCGTCGTCCTGAAAACTCTGGAAATCAAGTGTAATGACTGGAGGGACGAACTTATCCGGGACGAGAGGATCTTTTCCGTAAGGTCTCCAAGGACCGACAGGGCTGTCGCCTTCCGCTGCGAAAGTCATGCATGGGTAGTTGTAGAAAAGGTAGTATTTCCCGTTCTTTTGCATGCAATCCGGTGCCCAGTTTTTGTCGTTCGGGTTCCAGTTCAGCTTGTAGTTGACCCAGTTGACCATGTCCTTGGAGACCCACACCTGGGTCCAGCCCTCGCATGCGCCGATCCCATCGGTGGAGGTGTAGAGGTAATAGGTGTCCCCGAACTTCTTCAGCGTCGGGTCAGCGAAGTAGCCCGGTACCACCGGGTTGAAGTTGCCGATCGCATCCCAGGCGGCGGCCTTTTCGCCTCCGGCGGTCTCGCCTCCGGCGGCCAAAACCGGGGATGCGTATGACGATGCGAAGCCGAGGCGGAGCGCCAACAACAGAAATGGGATCAATAACGTGGATATGATTTTTCTCATGGATATATATATGTTAGGTAATTGCGACTGCTATGAAATTGCTTTTGGATGATTATTTCTGCAAGGCACGCTTCACTGCCTTCAGGTATTCGGTGCCGTCGGCTTCGGTGGGGGTGAGATACCCGCCTTCGCCGTTCTCGTTCCACGCATAGAGCAAAATCATCCGCTGCTCGGTCGCCTTGTCCGGGTGCTGGTCTAACCAATCAACGGCCGTCCGGACAAATTTTTCGACGAGTTGTGGCGAGCGGTCGGGATACCAGACGGATCTTTTCTCTGGTGGCAGTTGATCGAGTTCCCACGGACGACGGTCCCAGCCGATGGTGACCACCGGGATATAGGGTAGTGGCGAGAGCTTGGCAAACTGGTCATAATATCCCGAACTCGTCTCGATCAACTTGGTGAACGGCATGCTGCCACCTCCGTCCATCCAGCCGTTATTGTAATTATAGCCGGTCAACATTGTGTAACCCGAGTGGACGAGGTCGGCCAGGTTTCCACCCGGTCCGGCGCACCCGCAGATTGCCACATCCGGAATGCCGGCATCACGAGCCTTGGAACGAAGCGAATCAAATGCCTTGTGGACGCCGTCGGGCCCGCCGAAAGCGCTATCCAATTCGCTGGGAGAGAAGAAGATCAGCAGCGGTCTATGATTGAGTCTCAGATGCGTGGGTTGGCGGAACAGATCGATCCAAATGCGGCAGCAATCGTCCCAATCCTTCGGACCCATCCGAAATCCTTCGTGGTTGGCCACCAACAGGCAAAATTGCATCCGGTCGCGATTGGGCGTCTTCTGGAAAAGAGCGAGCGCATGGTTGAGCGGTGTCTCCTTCTTCTCACCCTCAGGGTAATACCAGTCGAAGGCCCAAAAATTGATGCCGTGGTCGGCGCAGAAATCGACTTGCTGCTGCATGATTTCGACAGTGTCGTCTTTCCAGCCCCAGACCGGCTTGCGGTCGGCAAAATCGGTCAGCAGCCGCTTGCTGAGATGGTCAGTATCGCCGCTCCACCCATCGAAGTAATACGCACCGACCTTGACTGAACGGGTTGCCACCGGGGGTGGCTGTTGTCCAAAGCAGCCCATGGGGATGATTAGGAGTGCAAGAAGAAGGGGTGAACAGGATTTCATCGTAGCGAGGAATTGAGGGGCCAAGGACGGATCGTCGGATCAGGTTGGCAGAGACTCGGGTGGAACTAGCGGCAGCATGCTCATGGTCGTCGGGATGGATTCCAGCCGATTTCATCGCCAGTCGCAAGCTTTTGTCCAAATTATCGGCCTGCCGCACCACCGCCAACTTCAACCACGACAATCCCATGCGCGCCACGGTTATCACTCTCAACGCCCGCCCGGCGATCCTGCGGGGAACTCTCATATTGCAGAAATATGATCAATTATTTCTTGAATCACCGAGGGGATGTGAGAAGATTTCGTGAAGCCCCCGCGATATTTCCATTCATTAGGAGAGAACAAGATGAACACCCGCCCATTGCACCATTTCACCAGCGGCAGATCCCTTAATTTATTGTTTTGCCTTTGGTTTTGGATTTTCGCTCTCTATCTGTCGGTGTCGGTTTTCGGTCAAGCCGTGTACACATGGCCGTACACATTCACCACGCTGGCGGGCGACGCAGGCTATGGCAGCGCGGACGGGACAGGCAGCGGCGGGCGATTTTACAACCCCGGCGGCGTGGCCACAGACAGCGCGGGCAATATCTATGTGGCTGACACCTCAAACCAAACGATCCGGAAGGTGACCCCGGCAGGAGTGGTGACAACCCTTGCGGGGCTGGCCGGTACCTATGGAAGCGCGGACGGGACCGGCGGCGACGCGAGGTTTTACAATCCCAACGGCGTGGCAGTGGACGGCTCAGGCAACGTTTATGTGGCTGATAATGGGAACCAAACCATTCGAAAAATCACTCCAGCGGGTGGGGTGACTACCCTGGCTGGACTGGCAGGCTTCTCGGGCAGCGCCGACGGAACGGGAAGCGCCGCTCTCTTCGATTCTCCGAGTGGAGTGGCGGTGGACGGCTCAGGGAATGTATTCGTTGGGGACTCTGGCAACTGCACCATCCGCAAAATCACCCCGGCGGGTGAAGTGTCCACACTTGCGGGTTTCGCAGGTATTGCCGACAATGTGGACGGGACCGGTGGTGCCGCGAGGTTTAACCATCCCGCTGGAGTGGCAATCGACGGGTCGGGCAACCTCTATATCGCAGACTCTTACAACAACGCCATCCGCTTGGTGACTCCGGCGGGTGTGGTCACCACGCCGATCGGCCTGTCGGGCAGCGACGGAGTGTTTTCTCTACCCAACGGCATTGCAGTGGACGCTGCGGGTACGCTCTATGTCGCGGATACCCTTAACTATGTGGTCGAGCAAATCACCTCGTCTGGCGTGGTGACCGTGCTGGCTGGCATGTTGGGCACCCCCGGGAGCACCGATGGTGACGGCAGTGATGCGTTAGTCAACTTGCCCACCGGCGTGGCGCTGGACGGATCAGGTAACCTGTATGTGGCGGACCAGGCGAACCACGAAATTCGGAAAATCACCCCGGCGGACGAGGTCTCCACGCTTGCGGGCCTTTCCGGGTGGGGCAGCTCCAACGGCACCGGAAGTGCCGCACATTTTGGTTATCCCAGCGGAGCGGCAGTGGATAGTGCGGGCAATGTTTACGTCGTGGACACAGGCAATGAAATCATCCGCAAGATAACAGCCGCTGGCGTGGTCACAACTCTGGCAGGCACGGCGGGGCTCGTTGGCAGCTCGGACGGGACCGGCAGCGATGCACGTTTTCTCACACCCAGTGGCGTGGCGGTGGATGGCTCGGGCAATGTTTATGTCGCGGACTCTGACAACCACACCATTCGGAAGATCACCGCGTCCGGGGAAGTATCAACCCTGGCAGGCCTGGCAGGCACCCCCGGTAGCGATGACGGGACGGGGAGCGCCGCGCGGTTCAATTATCCTTATGGCGTCGCCGTGGATGGCACGGGGAACGTCTATGTGGCAGATCAAACGAACTGCACGATCCGCAAGGTGACCCCGGCGGGTAGAGTGACCACGCTGGCCGGATTGGCTAGAGTTGCCGGTTCCAAGGATGCGACCGGTGGTTCCGCGCGCTTCAATCATCCGTCCGGCGTTGCGGTGGATGCAGCAGGCTATATCTATGTGGCGGACACACAGAGTAACACGATCCGCAAAGTGAGCCCGGCGGGAGTGGTGACAACCCTGGCCGGGCGCGTAGGATTATCCGGCAATGCGGATCGGACCGGTTCGCTCGCTCGGTTCGGCTACCCCACCGGCGTGGGAGTGGACAGCGAGGGCAACGTCTATGTGGCGGACTATAATAACAGCATCCTTCGGCAAGTCAGCCCTGCCGGGGTGGTGACGACGATTGGTGGCCTGCGGTATAGTTATGGCAATGCGGACGGCACAGGCAGCGCCGCCAGATTCAACTATCCGCTAGGCATCGCGGTGGACGTCGCGGGCAATGTCTATGTGGCCGACAGCAGCAATAACACCATCCGGAAAGGAACGCCTCCACCAACATACATCGTCACACCCAGCGCGGGCACAAACGGCAGCATCAGCCCTGCCACCCCGAAAACGGTTATCTCCGGTGGCGACATCACATTTTCAGCGACCCCGGCCACGTCCTATCTCGTCGATCAATGGCTGGTAGATGGAACCGTGGCGCAAACCGGTGGCACCAGTTATACCCTAACATCAGTGAGCGCCAGCCACGCGCTGCAAGTGACATTCAGGGAACAGGCTGTCTATCCCACTCCCTACACGTTTTCCCCGCTGGCCGGTTGGGCACGGCAGGGCAGCATGGATGGCACCCTGGCCACGGCGAGTTTCAATGGTCCCGCTGGTTTGGCGGTAGATAGCGCGGGCAATATTTACGTGACGGACGGGGGCAATCAGGTGATCCGCAAAATCACGCTGTCGGGAGTGGTGACAACCCTGGCCGGACTATCGGGTAGCCCGGGCAGCGCGGATGGCTCGGGTAGCGCAGCGCGCTTCCATGACCCGGCTGGGATCGCATTGGATGGCTCCGGTAACGTCTATGTCGCTGATACTGGCAACCACACGATCCGCAAAATCACTCCGGCGGGGGTGGTGACAACTCTGGCCGGACTGGCGGGCATTCACGGCAGCGCCAATGGCACTGGCAGCGACGCCCGGTTTTACAGTCCGTTTGGCGTGGCGGTGGATGCTGCCGGCAATGTCTATGTGGCGGATTCCAATAACAACTCCATCCGCAAGGTCACCGCGGCAGGCGTGGTCACCACCTTGGCAGATGGAACAGGCGGCGGACCTAGCTTCAATTTTCCGATTGGCTTGGCGGTGGACGGTACCGGCAATGTTTATGTGGCGGATACCGACAATCACACCATCCGTCTGGTAAGCTCTGCTGGAGTGGTGACCACTCTGGCCGGCTCCGGGCTGTTGAGCGTATTCGGCAGTGCAGACGGCACGGGCAGCGACGCAAGGTTTAATTTTCCCGTCGGTCTAGTTTTGGGCAGTGACGGCAATCTTACAGTGTCGGACAACAATACACTCCGGACCGTGACGCCGGCCGGCGTAGTGACCACACGGGCGGGTTGGGACGCTCCATCCGGCGCACTTGCGTTCGATGGCGCGGGCAATCTTTATGTGGCGGACGGTTACAATTCACTGATCTATAAACTGACGTCAGCCGGAGTCGCAACCACGCTGGTGGGCTCGCTTGCCGTCAGCGGTTCAGACGGAACCGGTCGCGATGCGCAGTTTAATCAACCCATGGGCGTGGCGGTGGACGGTGCGGGCGACGTTTATGTCGCAGATTCTTACAACTATACCATCCGCAAAGTGACAGCCGCAGGCGTCACCACGACACTGGCAGGTCTGGCAGGATATGCAGGACCCGCCGCAGACGGAACCAGTGGTGACGCGCGGTTTGGCAATCCTGTTGGCATGGCAGTTGATAGCTCGGGCATCCTCTATGTGACGGATTTAAATGACACGATCCGCAAGGTGACGCCGGCGGGAGTTGTGACCACCGTGGCTGGTCTAGCTGGGGCGTCCGGCAGCACCGATGATACCGGCAGCAAAGCACGGTTTTTTCATCCTTCCGGTGTCGCCGTGGACGGCTCTGGAAATCTCTATGTCGCGGACACTAACAACCACACCATCCGGGAAATCACCCCGACGGGAGTGGTGACCACACTTGCCGGAATGGCGGGCAGTTCTGGATCGGAGAATGGCACGGGAACCACCGCGCGCTTTCACAGTCCATCCGGCACGGCAGTAGACGGCTCGGGCAACGTCTATGTGGCGGACTCCGGCAATAACACGATTCGCATGATCACTCCGGCGGGCGTCGTGACCACCTTGGCAGGACAGGTCGGCAGCAGCGGCGGCGCAGACGGCACCGGGAGTGCCGCCCGCTTCAACAATCCCATGGGCATCTGTGTGGACGGCGCTGGAAATCTTTATGTCGCGGACAGCGGCAACAACACGATCCGCATGATCACTCCGGCGGGCGTTGTCACTACACTCGGCGGATTCGCCGGAATAACCGGCAGCGCCGACGGCACCGGCAATGCCGCGCAATTTAACTCACCCGCAGGTGTGGCGGTGGACAGCGCGGGCATTCTTTACGTCGTGGATTCGTTCAATAACACCATACGCAAGGGAAGCTACCTCCTGGCAAGCCCCGTGCTTACCTTGACCACGCCCGGTGTCAGCGGCGGCTCATTTGGTTTCGGCATCAGCGGTCCAGTCGGACTGGCGGTGGATGTCGAGTCATCGAGCGACTTGTCCAACTGGGAGATTGTCGGCAGTTGCATCCTCGTCGGCGGAACCAATTCTTTCGTCAGCCCGGCACCACCGTCGGGTGCCTTGTTCTTCCGCGCCTCTGCCCGCTAACATACTGCCTTCTTTTGTCAGAACCGCAGAGTTGGACAACGAACGGTACCGGTTGGAGCTGCACGCATTCTTTCTTAGGCAGGCCACTGACTGATGTCCTAGGGGACGATGGACGCCCCCATCATCTGCGGTCCACCCGGGTTTACGAGCGCCATCCCGTCTCTCACGGCTCAGGCTGGCCTAGGGAATTTTGCTCTTGGGTTGAGAAAGCCGGTGGCCGGACCGGAGGGCGGGCATCAAGGGGTTGACCGGCCGGGGCCGAAGATTTCCACCGCGTTCAACTGCATGCGATATCGGCCGCTGTCGGACGCCATGGGACGCAGGTGCGTGGCTTCGATCATGACATAGCGGGTGGCAATGGGAGCGAACTCGAAATCGCGCGGACTGCCGTGCGGATGGGCCAGGTGATCCCGCTCGAAGACGGTCTTCCAGATGCGAGCGTCGGCGGATGCACTAATGGCTAGGCCCTGAGGAAATCCATCCCCGTCGCCGCCACCCTGGAGACGCGGGAAGAGGAATACACTGTTGATGATCGTTTCCTGGCCTAGGTCGATGATAACCCGTTCGTGATGATCCGTCGTATCGCTCGCTGTGCTGGACCAGAAGCCCGTCCCGTCACGCCGTCCCGTGGTGAGCGATTCGACTCGCGTCGTGAAATGCGTGCTAGAGGCGGTGACGGATTTGTTCATGGCCAAGTTGCGATCCGCCGGCGGCAATTGCGGCGGACTCAGACTGTCGGAAATCGCTTCCACGTCTTCGCTTATTGCGACCATCTCAGGCAGCGAAACGGACCCGTCCTGCAACATCGCACGGGCTTGGGCCAGCACGACGTCGAACTCGGGACGGCGTTTATCGGGCTGCTGGGCCAGTAACTTGGCGGCCGCCGCCGTGACGCTGACGCGCAGCCGTCCGGTCGCCTCGGCGCGCAGGTTCTGAAGCTGCTGTGGATCAACTTCCAGACGGATCACGGTGTCGAGTTTGTCCCACTCGGCACCGTCCGGCAAGGTGACGGTCAGTCCTGCGGCATTCCGGGAAAACCCGGCGGGCTTGCCGCTGGCCAGCAGCACCGAGGTGCCGAACGGCCGTCCGTCGGCGGGCAGGGCCAAGTTCAAGGTGCGCGACCCATTGGCCGGGGCCTTCAACACATGCAGGTATTCGTATCTTCCATCCGGCGAAGTCGTGGCCACCCCCCAGCTTAGGCTGGCGATCGACGCCTCGGCAGGCGTGGGATAGGATCTGCTCGGATAGGTATTCTTGATCGACGCCGCGATGGGTTGGATATAGGCACCGATCTTGCGCATCCTTGCGTCCACTCCGGTCTCCCAGCCGCCGCCAGCATAGGGACCGGCAGCCCACTGGACACCGCCGCTCTTGTTGTGGCCCGCTTGCAGCACGGTAAAGCGGAACATCGCCTCGGGAGTACTGCTAACCGACGCGCTTCCTGCAGCCGTATTGGCCCACCATTGCGAAGCGAAGACGATGGCAGGCGACATCGACATAGTCGGCCAAGTATCGCCTTCGCCACCCGGCGGGCCGCCAAACTCCCTGTCGCCTGCGTCGCTAGAATGAAGGTTGCCGTAAAAGTTCTGCACCATGACCAGGTGCGGGTGCTTCCGCTTGATGGTCTGCCGCAGCCGCGGGTAGTCCACGTCGGCGGCGCCACTGCCTTCATCCAGGTACAGCCCGACGATATCGTCGCCATATCGATCGACCAACTCGCCGTAGAGATCGTTGGTGAAATCATTCCACTTGGCCTTGTCGAACTTGCTCGGGTCGGGATCCATCCCGTCGCCGGGGCCCCAGCCGGTCTTGAGGCGGTCCTCGCCGCGCAGGTCGTGGCCGTCGCGCGGATGGGTGTAGAACATCACTGCAATCCCCTTGGCCTTGCAGGCGTTGATCAGGTCCCTCAGCAAATCGCGCTTGCAGATGTGTTCGGTCAGGCCCCATTTCTCCATCGTCTTGCTGGGAAACAGGGGGTTGATGTTGGCGTGCCAGGCGGTGAAGATCACATACTCCACTTGCCACGCCGCCAAGTCGTTGGCGAACCCTTCGGCGTCGAAACGGTCGGCCAGGTCGTTCAGACTCTTGGGCGTCTTCCCGTCATGGTCACGCGTAACCTCGTACGCCGCTCCGCCCCAAACGTAATGCACAAAAAACCCGTACTTCATCTTCGCGAATTCGGCCTGGCCGTTGATTTCGGCCCGGCCCACCGTCGTCAAGGCAGCCAGAACGAGGCTCGCGCCTATCGCAAATGATTTCAACTTCATGGTTCGTGTTCCTCTGTAAATCGGTTGTCTGTCGTTTCTTGGTTTCAAAATCAGCCGCTCGGGACCGGGCAATCCCGAGACGGTCTGTCCGGGGCATACATACGGCGTATTATTGCTAACCTGTCGCTCAAGCTCGTGATCTCCGGCGCTCCCGGCATCGGCAAGACCAGCCTCGTGAACCTGCTCGCCCGCACCCTCGCCAGCCTACTGAGGAGTCCTTGGGTTGGAACACATGGATTGAACGCCCAAAGCGCAGCCGACCCTACCGGTGGGGGCGGGCGTTGGACTCGGGGTTGAGGTTAGAATTATGAGAGATCATCGAAATGGGCGGCTGGCAGGGGTCGGTCTGGCGCGTATGGTTCGGCACTTCGCAGCCGGGGCATGGAACTCTGAATTGGAAAGACCTTTGAAGCGGAATCATGTCAATACGCGGGCGGTTTGGAGAATAGATCGGTGTCCCCATACCCCTCGAAAGCGCCCTTGTCCACAAAACTGATCACAGGCTGACAACCTCCGAGGAAACCTGAGCGGTTGTTTCTGAAAAGCAGGTTAGGGTTGAAATCCGGCGCGGCCCACGAGGTATTCCAGCCCAAGTGAGCTTGGTCCGGGGCCTTGGCAAAGGTCCACTCGGGTGCCACGCTGACCCAGCGCAAGGTGAACGCCTGGGTACCCTGTGGACCCCATTCCTTCCAGGTCACTCCGTTTGCCGCAGTCGCATTCTGCGGTCTATCGGCGGCCCGCGAGTACACGATCAGATAGCGCCTCTTCGAATCCAGCACCACCTCGTCATCCATGACCGAGGTGAGCAACTGGCCGGGAATGTTGGATTTCGACAGCGGTTTGGCGACGTCCAGCGTAGTCGTGTAGCCGGTTAGGGACCAATAGCGCATTTGGGCTGAAGGCATCGGTGACTGCCCGGCCCGCGTGGCCGGGAAGGTGGGCATGGTGCCACTCATCACGACCACCTTGCCCTTGTTGCAGGCCATGCCGCGCACCAGGTAGTTGATATGGACGCCGGCCGTGGCGTGAGGTTCGAGTTTGCCGTGGGCTGGCATGTCGGGTCCCCGGCCCATGGCATTTCTATCCAACGCGTGGACATACTGTTGGGGAGTCATGCCAGTAATGCCGCCCGCAGGCAGATACCAGCCGGCCGACTGGGCCAACCCTTCGGCAATGACGCGGAAAATGCCCCACTGCTTGATCCAGCCGACACCAGGATTATTGGGCTCCTGGGGGGGGGTTGGCGGGACGGGTCCGGTCATATTGATAGAACTTGCAAAGGCCGAGAAATCGGTCTGGACATAGAACCTCCGGCCATCGGGGAGTTCGTAGGTGATCTTGGGGTTGGCGGCGCCGCCAGCCGGGAGCTTCGAAGTGTCCGGCGCGTAACACCGCAGCCAGATCGTGCCCGCATCCCACACCCCGCGCCCGTCACCGGAATGCGCGGCATCCGTCTTTTTCCAGTCGGCATCGCCCCACGGCCCGCGAAACTGTAGCCCGCTGCAATAGCGGCGATTGCCCGACTGGCGGAATCGCGGCGACTCCCAGGCTTTGGAATCCAGCATGGTGGGATCACCCATGGCCATTGTAAGGACGACCTTGTAGCGTCGGTTGGTGGCGTTGCGGTCCGCCCCCACCCGGAAGGGGTTCACCTGGCCATGGAGCGGATCGATGTCAGCATCGACCAACGAAACCTCACCCGAGCCGAAGCCGTTGTACCGGTAAACCTGCGGGTAAAACGCCGGCGATGGCTGGATACTGAAATACCGGCAGTGCGGAAACTCGCCCTCGATGATCACCTTGGTGCCAAAAGGAGCCAACATGGCGGGGACCAGCTTGTAGGTGCAATGTGGATCTGGAAATTCGCCGATGGAATCGGCAAAGTCGATTGACTTTTGTGCCAAGCGCTCGCCCCATTGGGTGGCAGGATCGATGGCTGATTCTGGGATAAGCCTGAAACCCTTGATGTTGGCGTCGGTGCCGTCCGGAATCAACCGGGCCGGGAGATCTGGCGGATTGACACCCTTGAACCAGCCGTCGATATATTCATACAACGCGTCGGATTTCTGCTGGGCTTGCGCTTTCACCACCGACACCTCTGCAGTGGCACCCTGGTTGGTTTTTGAGTAATAGGGGTAGGGCGGCACCGTCGGCAACGGACCGCATCCGGCTGCCAGCATGGCCGGCAAGAAAACCACTAATTTCAGTTCGGGGCGTATCATGGAATTGTTGAATGAGGTCGCTGTCCGGTATCGCCGCAGGTGGGACTTTCACCGAGTGGGTTACGCTTGGATTGGGGCGGAAGAGTGTGATGAAGAAACAGGGCCAAAGGCCCGATGCCATACCAGCCTAGGGCATCGCCCTAGGACAGGCACCAGTGCGGGCGTTGCCTCTTCTTTTTGGGTCTCACGCGAAGACGCGAAGGAATTTTGATTTCTTGGTCATTGCACCAGTCCTTGATGTTGACGAGGGTGTAGTTCAGCGGCGAGCCGTCGTCGCGGGTGAAGGCGTTGATTTGGCGGAGGATCTTGGCGGCAGTGAAGACGTCGGGGGGGACGATCTCGTCGAGCAGGCGGGCGAACTCGCCATCAGTGAGGCGGACGCGGTTGAGGGAATCGAATTTCTCGCGGAAATTTTGCTCAAGGGCGGCGCGGTCGCGGATGTCCGGGCGATACTCGTATTTCAGACTGAGGAGCTTTTCGATGAGATTTCCCTCAAGTTGTTGTTCGAGTGTCGGCATTTGCGATCAATGTTTCGATATTGCTGGAACGGGGATGGGCGAGGACGCGGAAGGGCAAGGCAGGGCGAAAACAGAGCCATCGTATAGAGATTCGGACCTGTTTGTCTACCGGCGGATGTCGTAACAGTAAAGCAGATCGTGATGCCGCAGGAACAGTCTGCCTTGGCACACAACTGGATGAGCCCAAGCGTCCTGACCCTCACCATCTGCCAACCGGAATGTGCCTGCGGTTCGGAATCCGGTCTCAGTCAGCTCTTGCAGCGTCATCATGCCCCGCGCGGTCAAACAGTAGAACCGCCCGTCGGCGACGATCACCGAGCCGTCGGACAAGTCGGCCACTGACTTGACTTGCGAAGGATTGCCGGTCTCAACCTCGACCTTGGCCCAACCTGTCACGATGCCGTGAGTGCTTGAACCATACAAGCGACCGTTCACGGCGACGGTCCCTCCATGAGTGATTTTGAGTTCGCGGGACCACACTTGCGACGCCGCGCCGTCTCCTAACCTGACGCCGAATACGATGCCGTAATCGGGACTGGCATCGGTAAACAGCAGCATTTGGCCGGACAGTACTGGTGTGGTGTTGACGGTGTTTTTTGGATCCGCTTGCGGCAGTTTCCAAACCAGACCGCCCGTCTCGGAGTCGACGGCAAACACGTATTTGGTGCAACTGTTGACCAGCAGCTTGCGCTTGCCCGCTTGGATGAGGATCGGTGAGGCATAGGACGCATGTTCGCCGTCGAGTGCTGGCGTGGCCCAAACAGCTGCACCGCTGTGCTTGTCAAGAGCCACCATCAGGCCCTTGTCACCTGCAGGTGTCGCAAACACGCGCTCGCCATCCACCAGCACGGATTCGCAGATGCCCCACAAGGTGTTTTTTGCTTGGTATCGCTCGAGCACATTCACGGCCCATGCGGTTTCGCCCGTCGCCGCATCCAGACTTACCAACCTCCCATGGGCATTCATGTGGTAAAGTTTGCCGTCGTCGAAACAACAGGACGAGCGGGCACCGGGATACGACTTCTTCCAGGGTTCGCCATTGGCGGTCTTCCAACGCGGTTGGCCATCGAGCGTGAAGGCGCTGATGACCAGTTCTTTGTCCTCGTCGCCTGTAATATAGACTCCGTTCGCCACGACGACCGGTGACGAGTAGCCGCGGCCGATGCCGGAAACTTTCCACAGCAGCTTCGGGCCGCCTTCAGGCCAAGCTTGCAATAAGCCGGTTTCCGCGGAGATCGCGTCGCGGCGCTGACCCCGCCATTGCGGCCAGTCCGCGGCTGCGGAGCGACACAGCGATGGGATCGGTTCCTGCGCAGGCGCGGAGAGTGACCATCCGGAAGCCGCAAAGCCCATACTCGCACAACCGAGAGTTCGAAGCCAATTTCGCATGAAGACGGTTCTTCCAACTGCTAGGAAATCTCCTTTCTGGCATGAGGTGCCGCGCGATTCTTGAGACATTACAATATTGTTAGCATCCATAACTGTTCTGGCCTTTCCCATCCAGAACCGCATCCTCACTCGGAATGGGTTTCACGGACTCATTCGGAGGTGTTGCGGTCAAGATCGTCTGTTAAACGGATCCACTCGGTCCAATCATTCATTTGAATCTTGGTTCGGAGCCTGCGGAGGAAATTGCAAGGCAAGGGTGGGTGACAGGCCCATCGTCCCCCCGATCCTCCACTCTGGGATTCTCATGCGATGGCACCCGACACAGCCAATCACTTTGCGTTGTCAGCGTGCACGAGAGAATGCGCCGAGGCCCCCATACGCATCGCCTGTCACCCGCATCCCGGACGCCGGGCTGGAGGGGGATTGATCGCCTCTCGGGATTGATCGCCTTGACATTCCACTGCTGTCCCTGTGACCTCCGGGCATGCCCCCCAAGAATGCATCCATCAAAGACAAGTATTCGAGGACCCAGATCCTGATTCCCATGATTGCCATACTGCTCTCGTTGTCCTGCCTGGCCGGGGCGGCTGAAACCAAGGCCGAGCGAGATGCCCGCATGAAGTGGTTTCGCGATGCCCGCTTTGGAATGTACCCGTCGGAGCTGACCGACTGGTGTATCAATTCCACACCTTTCAAGCGCGATCCGCTCAAGGATGGCAAACTTTTTGTGCCGCTGGCCGACAAGCCAGGGAAGGTGGCATTGCTGATTGCGCCAGACCAGGCTCTGCAGTCGATCTCCAACGATATTGGAGGTAAATATTGGAGTCTTCACTTGTTATGATCCGCGTCCTTTCTCTGATAGCTTTGCTGGGTTTCACCACCCGTGTTCTAACGGCATCTCAGACCCTGGTAACTGTGGATAACGGCCGGGTTTTGCAACGGTTCGACGGGCTCGGCTGCGGGGCGATTTTTTTCGAAGGGCATATCACGAGTTTCGCAGCCCGCCAGAAGCCCGAGCTCCAGGAGCAGTTATATGATGCGATGTTCAAGGACGTGCGCACAGACTACCTGCACTTGTGCATCCGGCACGATCATGAGCCTCAGAATGACAACCACGACCCGTGGGCACCCGCATTCCACGAGGAGAATTTCGCCTATTGCGACCATCTAGTGGCCATTTGTGAGGCAGCACGCAAACGCCAGCCTCAGATGCAGTTTTATGCCACGCTCTACACTCCTCCAGCCTGGATGAAAACCAATAACGACGTGTCCGGAGGCGGTGAGGCAAGGGGCACCCTCAAGCCTGGCCTTGAACTAAGACTCGGGGAATTCATTTGGGCGTTTCTCAATCACATGCACCAGCGCGGGATCCCCATCGCCTACCTGAGTATTGCCAATGAACCCGACTGGCCGCACACCCAGCCTTCGTATTTTCTCACCCCGCAACAACACGCGGATCTATTTGCCAAGGTGGCGGCTTACCTAACTGAAATGGCCCGGCGTCATCCGGAAGTGCCACGGCCCAAGCTCGTAGCTCCCAACGTCCTGAGTGCCATCGTCGCGGCGGAACAATATCTGCCACCTCTGTTGGGCAAGGCCGGCCCACAACTCGACATCGTCGGCACGCACGACTACGATCGCCGGGGCAACCGCTGGAAAACCCTGACTCAAGCCGCCAAAGGTCGTCCGTTGTGGAGCACCGAATGGTGTGTCAACGGCCCGGACGATTCGCCGGAGTTGATCCGCTCCGCTGCCGAATACTGGCTCGCTATGAGCGAAGCATTTAACGGTGGGGCCAACGTCTGGATGGCATACGATTGGGTCTATCCACCGCGCCAGGGTGGCGAGGCACTCATACATGTCGATTGGGGAAACTCATGGAAGCTGACCAAAATCTATCACGGCTTTCGTCAGTTCGGCTCGCGTCTGGCACCAGGCATGAGTGTGGTCCAATCGACCGTCACCGGGGCTGCTGCCAGTGGCATCTCCCAGCCTGGCGTCAAGGCCTGCGCCTTCCGCAGTCAGAATGGAAAACGCATCGTGGTCAACATCGCCAATGTCCAGGAACAAGCGGCGGAAGTCCAACTGAATCTGCACGGTTTTAAGGCTCTCAGCGCCAAGGGTTGGCGCACAACTGGCTGGGAGAACCTCGCAGCGTTGCCTGACCCACCTGCGACTAGCGGTCCGCAAACGTATATCTTGCCGCCTCGTGGTATGCTTACGGTGGAGTTCTGCGAGTAGTCGAGAGGCGACATGGCATCACTAGCAACCACCAACCACGCCCCCAAACCGCCGGGCTACGTAGCGATGTGTGTTTCCGTCTGTGGTCATTTTTCATTTCCCATGTGCAGCGGGATAAGACAGGTTTGGGCATGCGCATTGATATTGTGACGTTGTTTCCAGAGGTGGCCCTCGCCCCCCTGAGTGATTCGATCATTCAGCGGGCGCGGGCTGCGGGCGTCGTGGAGGTGAGGGCGCATCAGTTGCGGGACTGGTCGGTGGACAAGCATCGGCGGGTGGATGATTCGCCCTGCGGTGGTGGGCCGGGGATGGTATTGCAGCCGGAGCCGTTGTTTGCGGCGGTGGCGGCGCTTCGCGGGCCGGATACACGGGTGCTGCTGATGACGCCCCAGGGGCGGCCCTTCAAGCAAGCGCTGGCGCGGGAGTTAGCCACGGAAGCGCATCTATTGATTTTGTGTGGTCACTACGAGGGTGTGGATCAGCGGGTGATAGAGGCGCTGGTTGATCTGGAGTTGTCCATTGGAGATTATGTGTTAACCAATGGTGCGGTGGCTGCGGCGGTCGTCTGTGATGCCATTATCCGGTTGCTGCCCGGTGCGCTGGGTGACGCTCGTTCACCGGATGATGAATCATTTTCCGACCCGCATTTGTTGGAAGCGCCGAGTTACACGCGGCCGATTGAGTATTGTGGGATGAGTGTGCCTGACGTGTTAGTATCCGGTCATCACGGGAAGATCGCTGAGTGGAAACACCAACAGGCGTTGGCCCGCACCCGCGCCAACCGTCCGGATCTATTGGTGCCGCAGGTGGCGGACCAGCGCTCTGCCGGTGGGGGAAGCGGCGACGGTTTCTAACGATTCTGGCAACCCTTCTGCCACGAGTTGGCCGCCGTGGATGCCGCCGCCGGGGCCGAGTTCGATGACCCAGTCGGCGGCGGCGATGACGTCGAGGTGATGTTCGATGACCAGCACGCTGTGGCCGGCATCACGCAGGCGGAAAAACGCGGTGAGCAGGCGTTGGACGTCACCGAAGTGCAGGCCGGTGGTGGGTTCATCAAAGAGATAGAGCGTGTGGGGTGCTTGGGGGCGGGCGAGTTCGACGGCGAGTTTGAGGCGTTGGGCCTCGCCGCCGGACAGGGTGTTGGCGGCCTGGCCGAGTTGGAGGTAACCGAGGCCGAGGTCTTCCAATATCTCGAAAATGCGGTGCAGTTTTGGAATGGGGCGGAACATCTGGCGTGCCTCGCTGACGGATAACTCAAGGATGCCGGAGATCGATTGGCCTTTGTAGGTGACTTCGAGGGTTTCGCGGTTGAAGCGTTTGCCATTGCACGCCGGGCACACGACCCAAGCGTCGGGTAAAAAGTGCATCTCGATTTTGAGCCGGCCGTTGCCCTGGCAGCGCTCGCAACGCCCACCCGTTGCATTGAAACTGAAGCGACCCGCTCCATAGCCGCGCTGTTTTGATAGGGGAAGTTTGGTGAACAACTCGCGCACCAGATCAAATGCCCCGGTAAACGTCGCAGGATTGGAGCGCGGGCTGCGGCCAATCGGCGATTGGTCTGCCACCACACATTTTCCTAGCAATTCCAACCCGTCGATGCGCTCGTGGCTGCCGGGAATCTCGCCGCTACCGGTGAAATGCCGGATGAGAGAGCGGTGAAGAATTTCGTTAGCGAGGGTGGACTTGCCGCTGCCGCTCGGTCCGCACAGACAGACCAATCGGCCTAACGGAATTGCCACATCAAGGTTGTGCAAGTTGTGGTGGCGTGCGCCGCGCACCACCAGCGTGCCTGGCGGAGGGCCGGTTGGCTGGATTCTAACGGGCATTTCCACTTGACCCCGCAGCCACAGTCCGGTGGGGGAATCGATCATCGTCGGCGGGCCGACACCCATCAGTTGGCCGCCGGCAGTGCCAGCGCCGGGTCCCAGATCGATGACATGGTCGGCGGCGCGGATGATTTCCTCATCGTGTTCCACCACCACCACCGTGTTGCCAAGATCGCGCAAGCGGGTCAGCGCACTGATCAAGCGTGCGGTGTCTGCGGCATGCAAACCGATGCTCGGTTCATCCAACACATAGATCACGCCGGAGAGGCCCGCACCGAGTTGAGTGGCCAAGCGGATGCGCTGCGCCTCGCCACCAGCAAGCGTGGTGCTGCTGCGGTCGAGCGTTAAATAATCCAAGCCCACCTCATTGAGAAATGCCAGACGGCTGCGCACGTCGGCGGCGAGGCGGTGGCAGACGGCGGCCTTGGCGGGGTCCGGCTTGAATCCATCCAGCCAGGACAGGGCGTCGGCGACTGTTAGTGCGCAGAAATCCTGGATGCCTAACCAGCGGTTTGAGTGGCCCTCGATGCGCACGGCCAGCCAAGCGGGTTGGAGGCGCAGGCCGCTGCAGGCGTGGCATGGTCGATGAGCGCTGGTGCCTTTAGGCAGGTTTGCATCACAGAACATCTCGGTACCCAGTCCCTCACAAGCCGGGCAGGCTCCGAGGTGGGAGTTGAAAGAAAAATGTTTGGGTGAGAGTTCGCCGACCATGAAGCCGGTGCGCGGATTGCGATAGGAGGTTTGGAAGGATACGTCGCGCCAGAGGTCGCTGCCCGGAGCTTGGATAGCGGCGCGGGCTTCGCTACCGCACAGGCGCAACGCCGTTTCCACGGAGTCGGCCAAGCGCGAGGCCACCCCGGCACGAATCGCAAAGCGGTCCACCACAATTTCCACACTGCCGGGATGATCCGGCCACGCTGTGGCGGCGTCCTCAATTTCCAAGACCACACCTGCCACCCGCACCCGGATGTACCCCTGCCGCAGCAAGTCGGCGAGAAGGCGAGCGGGTTCCGCGGTTTCCTCGATCGGCAACGGTGCCAGCAAAACCACTTTGCTGCCTTCTGGCAGTGCCGCGAGTTCATTGACGATATCCGCAGCGCTCATGCGTTGCAAGCGCTCGCCGGTTAGCGGATCATGCGGAATGCCTGCAGCGGCCCACAGCACTCGCAGGTAATCGTAGATCTCTGTGGCCGTTGCCACCGTCGAGCGCGGGTTGAGACCACCACCGCGTTGCTCGATGGCGATAGCCGGGCTGAGTCCCTCGATGGCATCGACGTCGGGTTTATCTAACTGATCAAGGAATTGTCGGGCGTACACCGACAGGGATTCGACGTAGCGGCGCTGGCCCTCGGCATACAACGTGTGAAAGGCGAGTGACGACTTGCCCGAGCCGCTAGGCCCGGTGATGACCACGAGCTGGCCGCGCGGAATATCGACGTCGATGTTCCGAAGGTTGTGCTGGCGGGCTCCGCGAATCCGAATGGCGTCCACAGCCCCAGAAGAAAGCACTCCGCGGCAAGTTCCAAGTTCCAAACTGGGAAAAGCGCGTTAAGCTGCCGCCGTGACGTGTCTTCAACGCTTCCTCAATCCTGCCAGTGTCTCGCTGAAAATCTGCGGAGTCACTCGCCACAGCGACGCCGCACAACTCATCAAGCTCGGCGTCCACGCGCTCGGGTTCAATTTTTGGTCCGGTTCGAAACGATACCTGCCACCCGGTGATGCCGCATGGTTGCAGGAAATTGCCGACAAAATTCTCCGTGTGGGTGTGTTCGTCAACTCGCCGGTGGAGCTGCCGCTGCGGTTAATGGGCGACGGGTTTCTCGACGTCATTCAATTGCACGGCGATGAGGCACCCGCTGATGCCGAGGCCTATCGCAGAGCTAACATTCCGTTCATCAAGGCCATCGGCGTCACTTCGCGTGCCGATCTGGTGCATGCGAGCAGCTACGGAGCCGCGGCTATTTTGCTAGATGCGCATGCGCCCGGCATTTATGGTGGCACTGGTGAGGTCTTTGATTGGAATGTCGCCAAGTCCTTTGGTGAACAACATCCCGGGTTGCCCCTTATTCTCGCCGGTGGCATCGTGCCCGACAACGCCGCGCTGGCAGTTAGCCATGTGGGTCCCGCCGCGCTTGACGTGGCCTCCGGTGCCGAACTGTCGCCCGGCATCAAGGACTTTTCAAAAGTTCAAGCATTGCTCGCAGCGCTCCACATCGAAACGGGCAAATAGCGGCGCGCTATTCTGGGGAGCAATCCTAGCGTGTGAATAGAAATGGGGTGACGGTGTCACGCTGCGGTTGCCACCGTGGTGGCTAGCAATCCAGTCTCATTTTTGCCAGTTTTCGTGTTGGTGTTGACGGAATTACAAAGGTCTGCTCCATTGAGTGCATGAGCGTTTGTATTTACATTTGCCGAAGCCCTGGACGCCGCACACGACGTGGTTTTGCTTTGATCATTACCCTCGCATTGATGGTATTGCTGACCCTGTTGGTGGTTGGGTTGCTGTCGCTCTCGGGCATTTCATTGCGGGAGTCGGCACAGGGTGAGGCGATGGCCACGGCACGGGCCAACGCCCGAATGTCGATGATTTTGGCGTTGGGCGAGCTGCAAAGGCAGGTCGGATTGGACACACGGGTGACGGCACGGGCTGACATTCTTTCGGAGAATAGTCCGCCTCTGCTGGGGGTGTGGAAGAGTTGGCAGGGGAGTGATCATGAAACCAGCGGCGCATTTGCCGGCCGTCCCCGCGCCCCGGGCAGCAATTACAGCAGCGAGAAGAAAAAGCGCTTCGTGGCTTGGCTGACGTCCGTCAATATCGAGGACCCCACCACGCTGCCCGATACCACCGAGACCGTAGGTAAAGTCGAGCTGGTGGGCAGTGGCACTATCGGCAAGGGGACCGGACGCGAGAAGCTGGAAATTCATTTGCAGCCGACGCAGGTAGCCAATCCTCGTCAGAAAGGGGCAGTGGCATGGTGGATCGGCGGCGAAAACCAGAAGGCCCGCTTGCCAGAGCCCTACAAGCCCGATTCGGGCAGTTCCCCGGCCCGCTGGGCGGTCCTGGCGAAGTCCCACGCGGTGGCCGACCCCACGACCTTTCGCTTGGACCCATTGTTGAAGGATGCCACGCCGGCGGCCAAGGTGATCACCCTGCCGGAAGTGGACCTGATCGCCACCAAGGGTGCGCTAACCACTTCGCGCGAGTTTTTTCATGACCTTTCGACGGTATCGGTAGGGCTCCTAACCAACACAGCCACCGGTTCGTGGCGCAAGGATTTCTCACTGTTCACTGAAAAGTGGGATGCTCAGCCGACGTCCGGCCTGCCTCTGTTTCGGCTCAACGCCACCACCGACGTCAAGTACACGCGTCCTGCCCCGGGCAACGCCGTGCCGGCCGGTTCCATGTTCTACCCGTGGGCCAGCTACCGCGGCGGCGATACCATCCCGATCTATCAGCATGGCGCGGTCGCAAGTTGGGCCAATCTGGTGGACTACGTCACGATGTACAAGCGCATGAATGCCAGCAGCAGCGGCCGGATGACCTTGCCGATCCAGGCGGTGTCCATCACCGGGGATAGCTACGGTTTCCTGCACCGGGTGCGCATTCTACCGGTTATTGCGCGGATGCAGTGGGTGCTTTCGCACAGTGCCGGGACGGTGCCGTCGGATGCCACAAAGCTCGAGCCACGCCTGTTATTGACGCCGGTGATCACGATGTGGAATCCTTACAGTGTGGAGATCAACGCTCCGGCTCTCTCCTTCGGCATTCCCTGCCCGTTGCCCGTCGCCCTGCGTTACACGATTAATGGCGTCACCAACAGCAATTACAATGCCGTGATGGGCGGCAGTTCAAATAACAGCCCGTCTCTCGGATCCGGTTCGCTGAGCTACCAAATCCCCGACGCCTTCGTCCTGCGGCCTGGCGAAACCCGCCTCTTCAGTCCCATCAACTCGATTCCCGTGGATTCCGGTTCGTCCATCGCCCTAGCCGTCGGTTACCGCAGTGGCGGCGGACATTTTTTCCGCGTCCTAGACAACTCTGGCAACGCCCAAACATTGCCTGCAGGTTCAAGCCTGCGCGCTGACGCCAAATTTGACTCGGTTTACAACGACTACGGTGCCAGCGGGGTCGGCATCTATCTCGATATGTCGGTCGGCGGCAGCTGGGACCTGGCCTATCGAATGGTCTACACACCGGCCGTTGCCAACGTCGTGTACACGCCGCTGACTCAACTCGCCGAGGGCACATTGAGCCAGTGCTTGAGCAACCCGGTGCCATTTCTATCGACCATTTTCGGGGCTCGGATGGCCAGCCGGACGCATTTGGCTGCGAAGGGGTTTGTGCAATCCAGCCCGTTCGTCGATTACACCGCCATGGGGGGAAAGGACGTGGTGGAAACCACGATCAGCCGTCACTACGGGGGGACATCCAACCCGGTCAATTCCCCGTTTGATTACAGCTTCGTCAAGCACCCGGCCGGCGGCGATAGCCTGCTGCCCAATGCCAGCGATAAAACCGGACGTGGCTACATCGTCACCGGCTTCAATAAGGCCGACGGCTTGTCGCGCTGCGTGATTGATGAGCTGCCGTCGCGCCCGATTGTTTCGTTAGGAGAACTCGTCAACTGGGACATGCGCTATGAAAACCCGGTGCCGCCATTCGCCTTCAACCTGATTGGTAACTCGGACGCCACCCCGCTGCTGCCCGCCAACGCGGTCGTCAACTCCGCCGATGCCGGTCTGGCCGTCAACCTCCAGTACGACGATTCGTATTGTGCCAACCACCTATTATTCGACGATTGGTTTGTTTCATCAATCACGCCGGATCCTAGCAATTTTGGCAGTTCCGGCCGTTCCTTGCAGGCGACCTACACGGACTTTGTCAGCGGCAAAACACCCCTTGGCAACCACGCCTATAAGCCGCTGCGGGCCGATCAGGCGCTCGCTGGGGTGAGTGCCGCCAAGGCAGCGAGCCTCTACAACGCTTATGTGGCCAAGACCGATTCCTGGAAATCCATCGCCTCGCGCTTTGAGGTGGAAGGCATGTTCAACGTCAATTCCACGTCGGTGAGCGCCTGGCGCGCATTGTTAGGTCATGCCCGCCACCAGCTGGTTCCATATATTGCGGAGACGGGTTCATCGTGGAACGTGACGCTATCGAGCCAGCAGGATTACGAGTATAGCCGCTTCAGTGTGGCCGGGGATACCCGGGCGGGGTTGACGGGTTCGTCCGGAGATTTTCCAGAGGCCACTGAATTTGCGGGCTACCGCACCGTGAATGCAGGGTTTCTCGATGCGATGGCCAAGGAGGTGGTGAAGCAAGTGCGTCTGCGCGGCCCGTTTCTATCGTTGGCCGAGTTTGTCAACCGCCAGTTGTCTGGTGGAGACCTTGCGCTGGCCGGCACCTTGCAGGCTGCGCTCAACCAGGTGTCCAGTAACGCGGCGACCAATCCGTTTTCCGCCATGCAGGCGCTATCAACCAAGTCGGTGGCCTCACCGCCGCAAGCTCCTGCTGCCGAATACAAGTATCCGGCAGCAGCCGTCGGTTACAGTGGTTACGGACTGCCAGGTTGGACGCGGCAGGCGGACATTTTGCGGCCGCTGGCGCCGATTCTTTCTGTGCGTGACGACACATTCACCATCCGCGGCTATGGGGATGCCCGGGACGCCAATGGCAAGGTGATTGCCCACGCGGTGTGTGAAGCGGTGGTGCAGCGCAGTCGTGAGTTTGTTGATGCTTCGGAGGCTGCCGACATCCTGACTCCGCCCGTCAGTGCTGCGAACAAAGTCTTTGGACGGCGCTTCGAACTCGTATCTTTGCGCTGGCTCGCCGCCAGTGAAGTGTGAATCAGACCCACCTCTGCAATACCCAAGCCCCGAACCTGCTCTTGCCTATCGGTCATTTCTTGTGTCTTGTGGCTCCAGTCCTTGCGCCCTTCCTGATAACCAATAATCCATAACGTGAAATTCCTCCCTTACCTTTGCCTGCTCCTCCTCGCCCCAGTTGCTGCCTTCGCGCAGCAGCAGAAAGCGGTCAAACATACATGCCGCGTCTTGTTTTTCGATGGTCCCGATGCGGCCCCGGAAAAACTCCACCTCTTTGATGGCGTCGCTTCGATCGAGGTGGACTTGCCGCGAATGAACTTCTCCAAGGTCTATCCGCTGCGCTCCGGCCCCCTGACCCTCTGCTTGCTGCCCTCGCCATTGAGCGATGTAACCAAACTGCCGCCCGGTGCCCCGAGCGTGACAGTGGCAGGTGATGTTGCCGACTTCTATCTGCTCGTCACCTCCGATCCCGCCAACACCGTCGCTCCGGTGCGCTTGCAGGTCATCAACGCCAGCAGCGATAAATTGCGGGTCGGCCAGATGCTGTGGTTTAATCTAACAAAAAACACGGTGGGCG
>JBAXCM010000015.1:0-22698 GCA_037141475.1 Verrucomicrobiota bacterium
ACCACCAGCTGGTGGGCTGCGGTGACGGCAGCCTGGTTGCCTGGGGCTATAACGGGTCTGGCCAGTTAGGAGATAACTCCACAACCAACCGCAGCACTCCAATATTGGTAACGATCAGCACGCTGCGGACCGGCGAGCGAGTCGCCGCCGTGTGCGCCGGCAGCTCCCACAGCCTCGCTTGGATTGCCTCTCCGCTAGCACCCACCGTGACGACCCAGCCAGCCACCGAGGTGGCGGATATTTCAGCCACGCTCAATGGCCAGGTGATGGCCAACGGCACCGCCACCACCGTGACGTTTGAATACGGGCGAACAACAGCTTATGGCATGATCGTCGCCGCCACTCCCGACACAATCACCGGCACCACCCCTGCGGCGGTTAGCGGCGACCTCAGCGGCCTGCTATCCGGCACAACCTATCATTTCCGGCTGATCCAGGCCGGTCAGGCCGGCGGCATCGTGGGTGCGGACCAACAATTCACCACCACTTCGGCGGGGACGCTTGCCAGCCTAACGATGGATGGAGGCGCGTTGCGGCCCACCTTTGATCCAAATCTGGCGCGCTATATCGCCACCGTGCCCAACGCCACCACTCACATCACGCTCACACCGGTCACTGCCGACGCAACGGCAGCAGTGACGGTCAACGGCAGCGCAGTTGATTCCGGCAGCGCCAGCCAAGCGATTTCGCTGGCCGTGGGCAGCACGTCCATCGCGCTCAGCGTGACTGGAGCGGACGGCAATTCCCGGCCGTATCAAGTCGTCGTCACCCGGTTGCCCGCCTCATTTGATTTCGCTGCGGCCACCACGGTGCCGATTTCGGCGGCCGACTTTGCGGTGGACGGGCTGAATGCCAATTTCAACTTGAACTTTGCGCCGACTCCGGGCGCCCAGCTCACGGTGTTGGAAAACACCGGCACCAACCCGATCCTTGGCCACTTTGCCAATCTGGCCCAGTGGCAGACAGTCAACCTTTCCTTCGGCGGCATCAGTTATGCATTCGTCGCAAATTATGCCGGCGGCACCGGCAATGACCTGGTTCTTGAATGGGCCAACCGCCGCATGCTGGCATGGGGCTACAATTACTATGGAGAACTGGGTGATGGAACCACGTTAGATACCATTCTCCTCCCCGTCCCGGTGATGGGCGGGGCCTTGGCCGGCAAGACCGTGGTGCGGACAAGCGCGGGCACTCGCTTCAGCGTCGCCTTGGCCACCGACGGCACGCTGGCTGCCTGGGGACTCAACGACAATGGCCAATTAGGCGATAACACCGCCACCAACTGGAGCCTCCCAAATCCGGTAAATATCACCGGCGTTCTCGCAGGAAAGACCATCATCAAGCTGGAATCCGGCGAATCGCAAAGCCTCGTCTTGTGCAGCGACGGCACGCTGGCCGGTTGGGGCAGCAGCTTCGGCAAGGTGCCGATGTTGGTCGATCAATCAGGCGTGCTCGCCGGGAAAACCGTCACCGCTATTTCCTGCGGCGGCGCTCACAATCTGGCACTCTGCTCGGATGGCACTCTGGCTGCTTGGGGAACTAACAACTATGGCCAATTGGGTGACGGTTCCACCACGGGTCGCACCAGCCCGGTCTTGGTCAATCAAACCGGCGTGTTGGCCGGCAAGACCATCGTCGCCATCTCCGGCGGCGGGGCCCACAGCGCCGTGCTCTGTTCAGACGGCTCCATCGCCAGTTGGGGCAAAGGCGACAGCGGTCAGTTAGGCGTTAACTCCGCCGTCAACAGCAGCGTGCCGGTTCTCACGGACCGCTCCGGCGTGCTGGCGGGCAAAACGATCACCACCTTGGTTGCGGGTGGCGCCCAAAGCTTTGCCCTCTGCACGGATGGCAGCATGGCAGCATGGGGCTCCAATTCCTACGGTGAGTTGGGCATTGGCACGAGTACGAGTAGCCTCGTTCCTGTGCTGGTAATCCGCACCGGCGTCTTGTACGGCAAAACCATCACCCTGATTGAGGCCGGAGCGGACCGCGGATTCGCCGGATGTTCCGATGGGGTCCTTGCCGCGTGGGGCAATGGCGGAAGCGGCCAGTTGGGCGACGGCCAATCGTCCGGCAGATACTCTCCGGTCCTGGTGTCCACCACCGCGCGCCGAGCCGGGGAGTCTTTCAGCGCCATCGCCGTGGGCTTGTACCACAACATCGCCATGGTCGCCTCGCCACCCATGCCAAAAACGGAAACCCTGACCGCCAGCGACGTCGCCGATACCTCCGCCACCCTCAATGGCCGCGTCAACGCTGCCGGTTCCCCAGCCACCATCGCCTTCGAATTCGGCCTGCCCTCCGCCTATGGCAACACCCTAACCGCCGCGCCAGCAACCCTCACCGGTAACCTCGATACACCGGTGGCTGCCCCACTCAGCGGCTTGCTTTCCGGCACCACCTATCATTACCGCGTGAATGCCACAGGCCCCGGCGGCACCGCCACCGGCCCCGATATGACGTTCACCACCACCACGCTGGCAACACTGGCCTCGCTGACGTTGAGCGACGGCACCCTCCAGCCAACCCTCGATCCTAACATATTAAGCTATAACTCCACCGTGGGCTTTGCCACAAGTTCCATCACCCTGACCCCGGTGACCACCCAGCCTGACGCCACGCTAACAGTCAATGGTTCGCCACTCGACTCTGCCTCCGCCACCGCCCCCATCTCCTTGGCACCCGGCAACACCACCGTGCCCATCGTCGTGACGGGATCCACCGGTGTCAGCCGGACCTATCAACTCGTGGTCACCCGACTCCCGCAATCGTTCTCCTTCACCAGTGCCAGCTCCGTGCCCGCCACCGCTTCAGCCTTTTCCATCAACGATCTAACCGCCTCCATCTCGCTCAACTTCGCACCCGTGCCAGGCACCGCGCTGACGCTGCTGAACAACACCGGCAAAGCGCCCATCGCGGGCCGTTTCACCAACCTCGCCCAGTGGCAGAGCGTGAACCTGACCTTTGGCGGCGTCCAATACCCGTTTGTTGTCAACTACTTCGGCGGCGACGGCAATGACCTCGTGTTAGAATGGGCAAACAACCGGTTGCTGGCATGGGGCAAGAACGACGTCGGCCAGGTGGATGATTCACTGATCAACCGCTCCCTGCCCGTTGCGGTGACCCCGAGCATTCTAGCCGGCAAGACGATTGTGCGGACCGCTTCCGGTACCGGCCACAACTTGGCGCTGTGCGCCGATGGCACACTGGTGGCCTGGGGGAACAATGCCAGCGGGCAGTTAGGCGATGGCTCCACCACTAACCGAACCACACCGGTACGGGTCGATTCCTCGGGCGTCCTGGCCGGGAAACAAATCATCGCGATCGCAGTTGGATCTAACCATTGCTTGGTCCAGTGTGCCGACGGCGCGCTGGTGGCTTGGGGTGACAACGTGTATGGCCAGTTGGGGGATGGCACCACCACCGTCCGCAGCAAACCGGTGCTGGTGGACCGCAGCGGCGTGCTGGCAGGCAGAACAATCACCGCCATTGCCACGGGAACGGCGCATAACCTTGCGCTCTGCGCGGATGGCACACTGGTGGCTTGGGGATACAATTACACCGGCCAACTTGGCGATGGGACGGTCTCGCTTGGCTTGCGGCCGATCTCCATCGGTCGGAACGGCGTGTTGGCCGGCAAGACGATCACCGCCATCGCCGCTGGCGACCAACATAGTTTGGCGCTTTGTTCAGACGGAAACGTGGCGGCTTGGGGAAGCAACACGAACGGCCAGTTAGGCGACACCACAACCACCAATCGCAGAGCCCCGGTATGGGTCAGTCACTCGGATTTCTTGATGTCTAACACCCTCGTCCGCATTTTCTCCGGCAACACCCATAATTTGGCCCAGTCCGCAGACGGCTCCCTTGCCGCTTGGGGCAACAATGCAAGCGGGCAACTCGGCAATGGTGAAACCACTACCGTCGCCGCAACTAGCCCCGTCCTCGTCCAGTCCAATACCGCCCTGCTTGGGAAAACCGTTAGATCTTTTGAAGCCGGTGGTTTCCATAACTTTGCGCTGGCTGACGACGGCTCACTTGTTGCCTGGGGATCGGACTTCTATGGTCAACTCGGCGATGGCACCACGACCGACCGCAACACGCCGGTGACGGTGGTCACCAGCGGGCTGCGTGCCGGGGAGCGGTTTTCCGCCATCTCCGCCGGCCAATCCCACACCCTCGCCCTCGTCGCCATGCCGGTGCCAGCGCTGCCGGTGACCGTGGCCGCCAGTGGCGTGACCGATGCCACAGCCACCCTCAACGGCACGGTGAATGCCAGCGGCACCCCTGTCGAGGTGTCGTTCGAATATGGCCTAAGCACCGACTACGGCAGCAGCGTGGCCGCTGCGCCAGCCACAATCAGCGGGGCCACCGCCATTCCGCTGAGCGCCACTTTGACCGGGTTGCTGGCTGGCAGCACCTATCATTACCGGGTGGTGGCCATCGGCACCGGTGGCGTGGCAAAAGGCAATGACCAGATTTTCACCACCACAGATATAGATTCGCTGGCGGGGTTGGAAACTAACGGAATCTCTCTAACGCCCGAGTTTTCCGCGTCGCAAATCACTTATCTAGCAACTGTGCCGTTCAGCAGGGAATCCATCACCCTCAAGCCGACAACCCTGCACCCCGGCACCAACATTCTTGTGAACAACGTCCCGGTATTGTCGGGAACTACCAGTCAGAACATTCCGCTGGCCGTTGGAGCCAATCCGATCACCGTGGACGTGAGCTCGTCGGGCACCACCACGACCTATACCATCACGGTCACCCGCCTGCCGGAATTCTTCACCTTCGGATCAGCGTCGGACGTTCCGCTCTCACTCGGCGGTCTTGCACCAACGGATTTCAACGCCGCCTTCGCACTGAATTTCGCACCGTCTCCCGGAACGTCCCTGACAATGGTCAATAACACCAGCGACGACCCCATCAACGGCAGATTCCACAATCTGGCGCAGGGCCAGATTGTCAGACTGGTCCATGATGGAGTAACCTATCCGTTTGTTGCAAACTACTACGGCGGTAGTGGAAGCGACTTGGTGCTCGAGTGGGCCAACACCCGCCTGCTGGCATGGGGCTCCGGCACCAGCGGCCAACTCGGCAACGGAAACTCAGTGTCCAAAACACTCCCCACAGCTGTGCTCGCCACCGGGGTGCTCCGCGGCAAAACGGTCGTCGCCACCGCCGCCGGTTCCGCCCACAGCCTAGCGTGCTGTGCCGATGGCACCTTGGCCACTTGGGGCAGCAATCAGTACGAACAATTGGGCAACGGCGAGTCAACCACCACCGTGCGGACAGTCCCCGTGGTGGTGGACCGTTCCGGCGTGCTGGCCGACAAGACGATCACCGCCATTGCCGCAGGTGGCAACCACAACCTCGTGCTGTGCACCGATGGCACGCTCGCCGCTTGGGGCTATAACAACTACGGCCAACTCGGCAACGGCAAGGTCACCACACCCCTGTTACCCGTGCTGGTGGATCAGTCCGGCGTGCTGGCCGGAAAAACCATCATCGCCATCGCCGCCGGTGGCAATTTCAGTCTGGCTCTCTGCGCGGACGGCACCCTCGCCGCTTGGGGATACAATAGCGATGGCCAGTTAGGTGATGCCACCAACACCAACCGCAGCACACCAGTGAGGGTTGACCGCTCCGGCGTGCTGGCGGGCAAGAATATCATCGCCATCGCCTGCGGCAACATTCATGGCCTCGCCTTGTGCGACGATGGCACCGTCGCCACCTGGGGAAACAACACCAGCGGCCAGTTAGGCGACAACACCACCACCTCCCGCAATGTGCCAGTGCGCCCCAGAACCGGCCCGCTCGCCGCCAAAACCATCACCGCCATCGCCGGCGGCGGCAGCCACAGCCTCGTCCTCTGCAGCGATGGCACCCTCGCCGCATGGGGCGCCAATGCCTCCGGACAGTTAGGCAATGGCACCACCACCACCTTGAGCCGGGTGCCCGTTTTGGTGAACCAAAGTGACACATTGGCTGGACGATCCGTCACTAACATCTATGCAGGCACGGCCCACTCGATCGTCATGTGTGATGACGGATTCATGGCGGGCTGGGGCGAGGGCAGCTCCGGGCAGTTAGCTTCCACTGTCGCTTCCACCACTCCGATGCCTATCATCCGTGGCGAAATGAACCCCGGTGACCGCGTCCTCGCCGTCACCAGCGGTTCCAATCATAACCTCGCCCTGGCCGCGGCACCCCCACCGCCAATCACCGACACCCTTGCCGCCACCCATATCCTCGATACCGGCGCAACTCTCAATGGCTCAGCAGATCCTAACGGCAATTCCAGCGTCGCCATCACTTTCGAATACGGCTTGACCACCGACTACGGCTCCACCGTGGCCGCCACGCCCGCAGCGCTAACCGATGGCATCCCGGTCACCGCCAATGCCACCATCAGCGGCTTGCAGCCCGGCTTTACCTATCATTTCCGAAGTGTCGCTAGTTCTCCGGTCGGCGAGACTCTGGGCCAAGACGTCACCTTCACCACAACCACCTTCGGCACACTAACAGACCTCGTTCCGAACCATGGGATACTGTCTCCAACATTTTCCAGCATCCTCGGCGACTATCTGGCCACCGTGCCCTTTGCCGTCAGCGAAATCACACTCACACCGGTCCTCGCGCATGCCACCTCGTCCGTCACCGTCAACGGACTCCCCTCCCCTTCTGGCACGCCTTCCACCGCCGTCACGCTGGCCGTCGGCGGAAATTCCATCCCGCTGGATGTGCGCTCGGAGGATGGCCTCAACACACGCCACTACTCGGTGACCGTCACCCGCCTGCCCCAATCCCTCGTCTTCGACACTCCGACCACCGTGCCGGCCCAGGCCAGCGGATTCACCCTGAGTGGCGACGCCCCGCCAATCTCGCTCAGCTTCCCACCCCAGCCCGGAGTTAGCCTAACCCTTCTCAACAACACTGGCACCGCTCCCATCCGTGGCACTTTCTCCAACCTCGCCCATGGCCAGCCCGTGGCCATCAACCACGGCGCTAATACCTATCAATTTGTTGCTAACTACTTCGGCGGCACCGGCAATGACCTGGTCCTGGAATGGGCCAACCGCCGCCTGCTGGCTTGGGGCAGCAACGCCTCTGGATTGCTCGGCAATGGCACCACCACCGACCAACCCGCCCCAATCCCGGTGGATATGACTGGCGTGCTCGCCGGCAAAACCGTCATCGCCATCGCCGCCGGTCAAAGTCACTCCCTCGCTCTAACCGCCGATGGCACCCTCGCCGCATGGGGGTCTAATTCCTACGGCCAATTAGGCAATGGCTCCTCCTCATCCTCCAGCCTGCTCCCAGTCTTGGTGGACGCCACAGGCGTGCTCTCTGGCAAACGCGTCGTCAAGATCGCCGCGGGCTACAACCACAGTCTCGCCTTGTGCGCGGACGGCACCCTCGTAACCTGGGGTTACAATGGATCAGGTCAGTTAGGCAATAACACCATGACCTCCAGCAACGTGCCATTGCTGGTGGCTCAAACGTCTGCGTTGGCTGGCATGACAGTGGCCGCCATCGCTGCCGGCAGCGATCATTGCCTCACCCTCTGCGCAGACGGCAGCCTCGTCACTTGGGGATCTAACAGCAGCCTCCAGTTGGGTGACGGCACCAATATCAGCCGGAAGATGCCGGTTAGAGTCATACCTGGCACTGTGCTTGGCGGCAAGACCATAGTCGCCATCACCGCTGGTGCCCAGCATAACCTTGTCCTCTGTGCCGATGGCACGCTGGCTGGATGGGGCTATAACTATAACGGACGACTGGGCAACGGAGAGAGCAACAACTACAAGGCCACCCCGGTGGCGGTGGATCAAACCGGCGTCCTGCTAGGCAAAACCGTCATCACCCTTTCCGGCGGGAACAGTCACAGCCTCGTCGGGTGCTCCGACGGCTCCTTGGCCGCGTGGGGCTCCAATTCCTACGGCCAACTGGGCGACGGAACCACCACCGAACGCTGGACCCCGGTATCAGTGACCCGCCCCGGGGTTTTGTCAGGCAAAAATGTGACGGGTATCAGCACCGGCTACGGCCACAGCATCGCCTGCTGCGCCGACGGCACGATCGCCGCATGGGGATACAATGCCAACGGCCAGTTAGGCACCAATCTGAAATCCGGCTCCTCCTTGCTCAACAGCTCTGTCCCCGCCCTGATCGATGGCTCCGCTTTGATCGCCGGCGAGCCATGGGTCCGCATCGACGCCGGCTTATACCATAACCTCGCCATTTCCGACTTGCCACTGCCCACCGCCACATCCCTCGCAGCGACTTCCATCACAGGCATATCCGCCACCCTCCATGGCAACGTCAACGCCAACTGGAATGCAACAACCGTATCGTTCGAGTATGGCTTGGACGCCGCCTATGGATCCCCCGCAACCGCGACTCCGGCCACTCTCACAAATGGCACGGCTGCAGCGCTCACTGCCAACCTCAGCGCCTTGAAACCCGGCACCACCTATCATTTCCGGGTCATCGCAGCCTGCTCCGGCGGAGTGATTAGAAGTGCTGACATGTCGTTCACCACCCTCAGTGACAATGCTAAACTAGCAGCGCTGGAGTTGAGCACCGGAGTGCTGGCCCCGACATTTGACAAACTCGCCACAAGTTATGTCGCCACCGTTCCGTTTGCCATCCATGGAATCGCGGTGACGCCCACCAAGGACCATCCGGGAGCCTCGATTCAAGTCGGGAGCGTGCCCGTCTCCAGCGGCACGGCCAGCGGGCAGATCAGCCTGCCCGTGGGCAACACGACCCTCACCGTTTTGGTTACCGCCGAGGACGGCATCACCACCAAGTCCTATATCATCACAGTCACCCGACTGCCCTTAAACTTCACCTTCAACTCCGCCAGCGACGTTCCGGTAAGCGCCGACGCCTTCTCTGCCGGCGGTATTCCAGTGGACATTGTCTTGGCATTTGTGCCAACTCCGGGAACTTTCCTCATGATGGTGAAAAATACCGGACTCGGGTTCATTCACAGCCGCTTCGGCAACCTCGCTCAGGGCCAACGGGTCAGCCTGGCGTTCGGCGGAAAGACTTATCCCTTTGTGGCGAACTACTACGGCGGCAGTGGCAACGACCTGGTGTTGCAGTGGGCCAACACCGAAGTGGTGGCATGGGGATCCAACAGCGCAGGCCAGCTGGGCGATAGCTCCACCACCCGCCGCCTGCGTCCGACGGCAGCCGATGCCACCGGTGTTTTAGCTAACAAAACCATCATTGCGGTGGCGGAAGGCTATCTGCACAGCATTGCGCTGTGTTCGGATGGCACGCTCGCTGCCTGGGGCCACAATGTCTATGGCCAGTTAGGCAATAACTCCGCCATAGCCAGCAATGTTCCGGTGGCAGTGGATCACTCCGGCGCTCTGACCGGAAAATCAGTGATAGCTATGTCCGCCGGGCCGTTCCATAACCTGGCTCTGTGCTCCGACGGAACCGTCGTCACATGGGGATACAACAACTACGGCCAGTTGGGTACCGGCGACACCGTGACTAACCGGATTCCGGTAGTCGTTAATCCGATCGGCGCTCTGGCTGGCAAAAACGTGGTCGCGGTGGCCGCTGCGGCATACAGCAGTTTTGCCTTGTGCGACGACGGAACCCTCGCGGCCTGGGGATACAACGACGAAGGCGAACTCGGCGACGGAACCACCACCACCAACCCGGTGCCCGTTGCAGCGGCCATTCCGGAAGGCAAACTCGTCGCCTCAATCGCTGCCGGCCAATACCACACGCTGGCTCTGTGCACTGACGGCAGTTTGTTCGCTTGGGGATATAACAACCGCGGCCAACTCGGCAATGCCAGCACACTTTCCAGCCTATCCCCGGTGGCCATCGACGCATCCGGAGCGCTTGCCGGTAAATCGGTGATCTCAGTCCGGGCCAGCGGCGCACACAGCCTCGCCCTGTGCGCCGACGGCACACTCACCGCTTGGGGATGGAATAACAACGGCCAATTGGGCCTAACAGGAATTACCCAAAGCACCGTGCCAGTGACCGTCTCGCTGACAGGTGGTGCCAGCCAAATCGCCCTCGGCGGCAGCCATAGCATAGCATTGTTAGCCGACGGCAACCTGGCGGCTTGGGGCGACAATGCATACGGCCAGTTAGGCAACAACACGATGACGCCCGGCGCAGTGGCGGTCCTGGTGGACACAAGCGGGATGGCCCCCGGATCGCGCTGGATGGAAGTGGCCAGCGGCTCGGCGGCGATGCACACGATCGCGGTGCTGGCGCAGCCGACTATCAGCCCCGCACCAAATGCCGCGCTCGCCGATGTGAATCTCATCGACTATGCATTTGGCTTGCATGGCGGGGCCGCTGGCAGCGGCGGCCACCTGCCGCAGGGCCGGATCATTGGCGGAAACTATGTCATTGAGTTTGCCCAGCCTGCGGACGTCACTGGCATCACGTATGGAGCCGAGTGGAGCTCGACGCTGCTGCCGGGAAGTTGGACCGATGTGCCGGACAGCGGATTAGGCGCACAGCATATCTTCAGCGTGCCGGCTGGCGCCAATGGCAAACTGTTCCTGCGGTTGAAAGTGATGGGACTGTCTGAGAAACCGTAGTTCTGCCCGACTGGCATGGTTTCCTTGACAAGCGATGGTTGTCCCGCAACCCTGTGTTCGTTGAAACTTAACCGGATATTGCCGCCTGTCGCCGCGTTGTTAGTCGTGGGAACGTGGCTCGCGGTGCAACGCCGCGCGATTTCCACGGCGCAGCAGGATTGTATGATGCTGCGCACGCAACTCGCCTCCGCCGTAGCCACTCCCCCACCCGTCAAGACCACCGCAGCTAATCATAAAGCCAAAGTCGGCGGGCCAATCAACTGGCAAACCCTCGCCAAACAACTCGATGAAATGCAGCAGGCGGGAGCGACGGCAGACATGCGGGTGATGCTGCGCTTCCAACAGCGATTGCAAGGGATGACCCGCGAGGAACTTGTCGCCGGATTGGATGCCATTCCGGCGCTCGAATTATCAGCCAATTCGCGCTCGATGCTGGAGCAAACGCTGATTGGGCCACTCATTGAGATAGATCCCGAGTATGTGCTAACGCATTTCATGGATTCTCTGCAGGATGAGGCCAGCGGGCTCAAGTGGCATCTGCCCAACGCCATGCGGGACTGGGCAAAGCAGGAACCGGCCAAGGCGGGAGAGTGGCTGGATGAACAAATCGCCGCTGGTAAATTCGATAGCAAGACGCTGGATGGCGAAAACCCCTTCCGGGTGCAGTTTGAGGAGGTCATGCTCGGCATCCTGTTTCCCGCCGATCCCGCCACCGCTGGCCGCCGCCTGAGTGCCATGCCACAAGACCAGCGCGGCGAAGTCATGAAGCGCTTGCTCGGCTCGGTCAAAGAGGAAACCCAAGCCTCCTTTACCCAACTGGTTCGTGCCCAAGTGCCCGCCAACGAGCAAACTGATATCTTTGCCCAACAGGTCGCCAATCAGGCAGGCAAATGGCTCGAACAAGGTGGCTATGCTAAAGTCAGTGACTATCTCGATCGGATCGACGCCACCCCGGCCGAACGCAGCGCTTGCGCCCTGCAGGTCGCCGTGGCTGGTCTCTCGACGAGCACCGCGCCAGTCACCCGAGAGAACATCGATGCCCTGCGTGCTTGGATCGATACCCAAGCCCCGGACTCGACTAACCGCTTCACCGGCAACATCCTCGCCACTGCAACCCAGATCATGCCCATGCTTGAGTTTAATGACGCTGCGGCACTGGCACTTCAATACAGTCAGACCAGTGGCTCCGACGATGTTTTAGGGACATTTTTAGAAAGTTGGACGGCCCGCAATCACAAGGATCTGGCTCTGGCTTTTGTTGGAAATATCGTCGATGAGAAACGCCGCTCGGCCATTCTGAAAAGCCTCCAATAAACTGAACGCCGAGTTATGAAGATCTCCAACGCTGCCGCCGCTCTCATCCTGGCAGTTGGTGCCTGCCTTGGCTGGAATGATTACCAACAACTCGCCGCCATTCACCAGGACCGCGACCAACTCATCACCGAAGCAGCCCGCCACGGCCTGCTCCCGGATCCAACCCATCCGTCCGCTGGCCTCCGCATCATCAAACACGAACGCGAGGACATGGAGGCAGGCGCTGCACGCCTCGCGGCTGGATTCATCGCCTTCGGCAAGGAACGTGAAGCTTGGGAGAAATCTGGAAGCGGCCAAGCAGATCCAGCCATGCAAAAGCAAATGAGCATGCGCATGACGGACTTCAGGGAGCGCATGATGGCGATGGATCCCGAACAAATGAAGATTTTGATAGCCGCCGTGCGAGCCAGCCAGGATCTAGCAAAAGAGACCCGCCAGCGTCTGCTGGACGTGTCGTTGCTTGCGTTGGCCAATGACCACCCGCAGGCGGTGCTGGCGTTGGTCACTGGATCTGTTATTGCCAAGGACGACCCCAGCGGCGGCTACGTCGTTTCCTCGTCACTTGCTCGTTGGGCCAAGGACGACCCACAAGCAGCGCTGTCGTGGTTGCGGAAAAACGCGGCCGAGCATCCGGATGTCATCACCGATGACGCCAAGCGCGGCATGCTCTCTGGCACTGCGATCCAAGATCCCGCGCTCGCCTTCAAACTCATCGGCGAGCTCGGCCTCAAAGACACCGACCCAGTCATTCAAAGCATCGTCGGTGCCGCCCACAGCCCTGAGGAAAAGCTCGCCACCCTCGCCGCCTTGCGCCTTCACCTCGCCTCCATCGCCAATCATGAGGACCGCGATGCCGACACCACCGGTGCTCTTTCGGTTATGGCCAACAGCTTTGTCCAGGACGGATTCACCGCCGCCGAAAGCTGGCTGGCTGCCGCCCAGCCGACCCCGGCCGAACTCGCCGGCGTCGCCGCTGGCTTGAACTTTGACCCCGCAAAAAGCTCGGAAACCGGCCAATGGATCGAGTGGTTTGCCACCGCCCTCCCCCCTGAAAAGTATGCCGACAGAATCCAATACTTCGTTGCCAGTTGGACCTATAACGACTCTCTGGCTGCCGGCCAATGGCTCGCCACCACTCCCGATGGTCCCGCCAAAGATATCGCCGTGCGCTCCTACGCCGAATCCATCTCCCGCGTCGAACCCGCAACCGCCGCTCAATGGGCCTTGACGCTGCCCCCAGGCAAAGCCCGCGACGCCACCCTCAAAACCATCTATCAAAATTGGCGGGGTCCGGATCCCGAGGCCGCAGCCGCCTTCGCCGCCGAGCAGGGCATCAACTCATCAGCCATTGTCCCTATGGGCCCATGACACACAGAATTTGACAAAGGATTTGTCACCGGGACCTACAACTGTGTCAAGACAGATGTCAGGAACTCTGAGCCCAAGGCAGCGCCCGAAAATCCGCCTCCAGAGCAGCGCGCTTTCGCAGATTGACAGGTGGCTGCAATGCTGCTACGTCTATCCGGTGAACATCATCCGCCTACTGCCGCCAGCCGTGGCGCTGGTCCTCGTCGGGACTTGGCTCGGAATCGTGCACCTATCCATTGCTGCGATGGATGGCCAGAACGCCATGCTGAGCAAGCACATCGAGGCAGCCCGCCTCCTCAGCACCAAGGGGGGCGGCAGCCAAGCCAAGGCGTTTGACAAATTCACTAGGGATGGGACTCCGTTGGATTGGCGCAAGCTGGCGGGGGTGGTGGTGCAGATGCAAAAGAGCGGTGGGCTGGGTGATTTGCGCACGATGGTCCACCTGCAACAGCGGCTTCGCTCGATGACCCCGGAGGAATTGGTTGCCGCTTTGGATGAGATCGCCGCGCTTGATTTGCCGGCCACCTCGCGTGCCGCGCTCGAACCGTTGCTCATCGCACCGTTGCTCGAGCAGCAGCCCGCACTGGTGCTCAGCCGCCTCGCCCCGCGCCTCAGCGACCATGACGAGGCCATCAACCGCCAGCTTGCGTTAGCCCTCAAAGCCTGTGCCAAACTCGATGCGCGCCAAGCAACGGAGTGGTTCGACCAGCAAGTGGCCGCCGGCAATTTCAATAGCGCCGCACTCAGCGGCAGGAGCCCGACGCGTCTGCAGTTTGAAGGTGCCTTGCTAGGCGCATTGATCACTGCCGAGCCGACCACTGCCGCGGAGCGCTTGGCCGCGCTGCCCGACGACCAGCGGGCTGAGGCCATCGGCAATGCCGCGCTGTGCCCGTGCACCAAAGTGGATCTATCGAATTTCTCCAACCTCATTCGCAGTCAGGTCCCCGCCTCCGATCAAGCCGCGGCCTTTGCCCGGCAGGCGGGCCAATGGGTCGCGCAAGGCGGTTATGCCAACACCACTGCGTATCTGGATGCGATCAAATTCACCCCTGACGAGCGACTTGCCTGCGTCGAGCAAGCCGTGGCAACTCAGGTATTTTCCAGCAACACCAGGCTGACCACCGCCGACCTCGAAAACCTGCGCGCTTGGGTCAGCTCGCAGGTGCCGCAGGAGACTGCCAGCATCACCGCCAAAGTCCTGTGCACCGCCGCCATGAATCATCGCAAACTCGAGTTTGCCCAGGCCGCCGAGTTGGCCGTTCAATATAGCCGCGCCAGCGGCAACGACGACGTATTGGTGGACTTTGTCGATAACTGGGCAACCCGTGCGAACAAGGAGGAGGCCCGCGAATTGGCCGCCAAGATCAATGATGCCAAGCGTCGCGCCGCAATCCTTAAACGCCTCGAGTGAAAGTCCTAACCCATGAAAACTCCCATAGCCGTTACTGTTGCCATTCTCGCCAGCGGCGCGGGCCTCGGCTGGCACGCCCATCAGCAGCTCGCAACCCGGCACCTAACGCATGAACAATTGCTGGCAACGGCTGCCCAGTTAGGCATCGGCTTCGACCCCGCTCACCCCGGAGAACCGCTCAATCTAACCAAGCCAGGGCGACAGAGCCGCGAGTTTGGCGAGCACCTCGCGGCGGCCGAATTCATCGCATTTGCGCAAGACATGGCCGCCTACAAGGAAGCCGGAGGCAACCAGCTTGACGGGCCGATGCAGCAGCGGCTGATAGAATTCATGGACCGCATGATGGCGCTCAATTCAGCGCAGTTCAAAGCGCTCATCGCCGAAGTGTCCGCCAACCCGGATCTAAAGGATGACATCCGGCAGGACCTGCTGGGATTTTCGATCATGACCCTGGCTAACGAGCAACCGCAGGCAGCGCTGGCGATATTCGCCGAGTCTGCCGGGTTGTTCACCGACGCGGGGATAGGTGGGCGGGTGCTGGCGACGGCGCTCGCCTGTTGGGCTAAGGATGATCCGATGGGTGCGCTGGGATGGGTGCAAAAGCAGGGTGGCAAATTCGCTTTGCTTATTGGAGAGAGCACCAAGCTTGGCATGATCTCAAGCGCAGCGATCCAGTACCCCAAGTTCGCCTTCAAACTCATCGCTGAACTCGCCCTCAACGACCCCGAGCATGCCATCCAAAGCGTCGTCGATGCCGCCGATTCCCCCCAGCAACGCAGCGCCACCCTCGCCGGTCTGCGCAGCTACCTCGCCACCGTCACCGATGAGGCCGCCCGCGAACTCGTCGCCAGCCGCGTCCTCCACGGTCTCGCCAGCGGCAGTATGGGTGACGGCTTCGAGTCCGCCAACCAGTGGCTCAACAGCGTTAGGCTGACTCCTGCGGAACTTGTGAATTTCTCCGCCGGCCTGACGCCACAGCCAAAGAGCGCGGACTGTGGCCGCTGGGTGGAGTGGCTCGGCACGGCGCTGCCGCCGGACCAAGCCGCAGAGAGAATCCGAGGATTTGTTAGCACATGGACTCAGAACGCGTGTGAGGCCGCAGGTCTGTGGCTCGGTAGCGCGGCCGATGGCCCGACCAAAAACATGGCGATCCGGGCCTACGCCGAGACGGTCGCCAGCTATCAACCGGAGGTCGCCGCGCAATGGGCCTTGATGCTGCCAGCCGGCGACGAGCGCGACGCCACGCTCAAACAAGTATTGGCTAACTGGCCCAAGACCGACGCCGCCGCGATTGAAGCCGCCGCCGCGTTCGCCAAGGACAATGGCATTGAGTAGCGGGGCATCGCCTCAGACGCTGCAAATGCCGACGGCCTGCTTGAGGCTGGCGATTTTGTCCGGGCGCTTGGGAATAAACTCCTGCGCAACAAAACCGCTGTAGCCAGTGTCGGCGATCGCACGCATGATGGCTGGATAGTGCAGCTCCTGCGTCTCGTCGATCTCGTTGCGGCCGGGAACTCCCCCGGTGTGATAGTGAGCAAACCAGCGGTGGTGCTCGCGGATGGTGCGAATTACATCGCCCTCCATGATTTGCATGTGATAAATATCATAGAGCAAGCCGAAGTGGGCACTGTCCAACTTGTTACACAGCGCCACCCCCCATGCGCTATGGTCACACATGTAGTCGGCGTGATCCACCTTGCTGTTGAGCAATTCCATCACCAGTTTGAGGCCGAGTTGCTCGGCTAGCGGCAGCAGGCGCTTCAGGCCGGTGGCGCAGTTATCGAGCCCCTGCTCGTCGCTCATGCCTTCACGGTTGCCGGAAAAACAAATGACGTTTTTGGCACCGACGGCCGCAGCCGCTTTGAGGTGTGGCTCGTAGGCGGCCACCAGCGCGTCGTGATGTTCGATGCGGTTGAACGCCTTGACGATGGTCCCGACCTTAACGTCGCTGGCAGTGGTGCCCACCGGGTTGGCAACCATCGCACAGGTGAGCCCGTGCCGTTGGAGCGTTGTAAAATCGTTAGGCATGAGCAAGTCGATGGACTTGAGCCCCATGTCTTTGCCAGCGATGCAGAGGTCTTCGAGAGGGATATCACCGTAGCACCACTTACACGCCGAATGGTTGATCCGGTTACCGGGCACGGCGACACTCAGCGCGGCATCGGCGGCACCAAGGCGGCTGGCTAGGGAGGCGGCAAGAGTGCCGATGGCGGCAGATTTTCCAGAGGTCATAAGAAACGAGCGACGCTGCATGAGGCGGGTACGTCAAGGGCTGAGGCAATATTTCGGGGTGTGTGCCAGCAAATTTTCCGCAGCCCGCGTTCTGTGGGGCCTCCTACCGGCCAAGTCAGGCAAGGGGTTCGGCAGTGGCAGCGATGGGCAAGGTGAGGGTGATGGCAAATCCGCCGGATGCGGGCAGGGAGGCGCTGGCGGAACCGCCGCAGGCCTCGATGGCACTGCGAACAATGGCCAGACCGAGGCCGCAACCACCGGTGTCACGGCTGCGGGAGCGATCGGGCCGATAGAATGGTTCGAACAGGCGCGAGATTTCTTCGGGTGCCACCCCGGGGCCGTTATCTAAAATCGTTAGGTCAACTGCATTCGCGTGGGTGATGACGGTGATACAGACCTGGGCGGTTGGGCCGGCATGGATGGCGGCATTGCGCAGGATATTGGCGATGGCACGGGTGAGGAGGGCGGGATCTGCGGTGGCATGAAGTTGCGGGGGGACGTCGAAGGAGAGATGGAGGGTGGCCGCTTCGCGTGCGGCGACTTCCCGGATGAGAGGATCCAACAGGACGTCCCGCACCTGTGCCGGCCGGTTTTTGGCACGGGAAAAGGCGAGAATTTCTTCGATGAGGGTGGCCAGTTCGGCGGCTTCCGCGTCGATGGCGGAGAGGCGAGGTTGCTCAGAGTCAGGGAGTGTCATTTCGAGGATGCCCAAGCCTGTGCGGAGCCTGGCAAGTGGGGCGCAAAGTTCGTGGGCCGCATCGCCGAGAAAGCGCTTCTGTCCTGAAATAAGTAGGTCCAAGCGGGCTGCCATCGCCTGGATGGCATGGCCAAGGGCGGCGAGTTCGTCATGCCCCCGTGAGGGCAGGGCCACCTCAAAATTTCCGCCGGCAATCCCCTCGGTGGCCACCGTTAAGCGGTGGAGATAGCGGGTAATGCCTAGGATGAAAGGCGTCCAGAATGTCAGGCTCAGGGCCAGCACGGCTAGGCCACCCCAGAGCCACGGCTTGAGGTCAAAGAACATGCCGGAACCATCGAGCTGGGCGGATCGAATGAGTAGCAGGTGGTGGCGCATCGGTTCCCCAGGGCGGCCGGGAAAGGCAAGCTGAATGCCAGCCCAATATCCATCACCGCCCTCACCGCGCAGCAAAAACACGGCCCGAGCCGCCGGCGTCCTCTCCTGCAAATCTTTTGCCGCCAGCCCCGTTGGCGGCAGCCCTTCGTCCAAATGCGGCGGCCCGCGCCCCTCGGGCGGTCCGCGCCCCTCCGGCGGACCCGGGAGACGGCCCAATGGCGGGCCGCGGCGATCTTCCGGAACCGGCTGGAGGCCCGGTGGGAGCGCGCTATTGGCTCGGTGGATCACATTGGCTGGGATCGGCTTGGGAAATTGCTTGGGAAACGCCGGATCGTAGATGGCCGCGGCAACATTCTTGGCGGTGGCTAGGGGCCGCAGTGCCTGATTCCATTCGCTCGGTGACTTGTCGATCATGACCGCTTGGGCGGCATCGCCAAAGGTCCGCAGCCGTTCGCCGGCTGCACCACTGAGCAGCGAATCCAACCCGAGACCCAACTGCCAGGCAACGAAGCCAACAAATGCGGCGAGCAACACCAACAAGTGCAACAGCAGCCAGCCTAACACCTTGATCAGCAACGATGCGTGCCAGCGGGATTTCATGACTGGTGGGGGGATGGGTATTCGGGCTCGTGCAGCGAGTAGCCGATACCTCGAATGGTGTGGATAAAACGCGGGCTCTTTGCATCGTCGCCGAGCTTTTTGCGCAGCGACGAGACGTGTACATCGATCGATCGGTCAAACACATCGAAGCGGCGCTCAGACACTTCCTCGATGAGCCGCTCGCGGGTCTTGACCCGACCCTTGGCCTTGAGCAGGGACGTGAGGATGGCAAATTCCAAGGTTGTTAGGTCGAGTGCTGTGTCACCGATACTCGCGGAGTGGGTTTCCTCGCACACCCGCAGCGGGCCGGCGCTCAGTTCGCGCAAGGGTGGGTTGGCGATGGCGGAGGCACGGGTCCGGCGGGTGACGGCCCGCAAGCGTGCAAGCAATTCGCGGGAAGAAAATGTTTTCGGGAGGTAGTCATCCGCGCCGATTTCCAGGCCGACGATGCGGTCGGCCTCATCGCCAAGGGCGGTGAGCATGAGAACTGGCACGTCGGAGGATTTGCGAAGTTCTCGAAGCACGGCGAAGCCATCCATGCCCGGCATCATCACGTCCAGAATCACTGCTTCGTAGCGCGTGGCCAGGGCTTCCGCCAGCCCGTCGGGACCGTTGTGCCGCAACTCAACCTCATAGCCCAGCGGGCTGAGATAGTCGCGGATGAGCCCGGCAAGTTTGCGGTCGTCATCGACCACCAGCAGACGGCGATTTGCTTGAAGTTCCATCGGTGCGCAAGCCATAGCATTCGGCGGCCCAAGCGCCCACAGGTTTTACAAAAACTTAACATTTTCCTGTTGCCACGCGCAGCCCTGGATGGCAGTGTACCCCGGTTATTCAACCCACATTGCCATGCAAAAGATCCTCATTCTGGTCGTTGCCGCAGCCACCGCCGTCATGGCGGAGCCCCCCGCCTCCCCCCCACAGTCTGCTGCCCAACAAGCGGCGGCCTATTACTCCAAAGGTATTGCAGCAGAGAACTCCGGTGATGTGGCGGGGGCCCGTGCCGCCTACACCAAGGCATTGCAAATCAACCCGGATCTAGCCAATTGCCGCTACCGCCTCAAGGAACTGGAATTGAATGAGCCCAAAGTGGCCGCTAAAGGCCGTGAGGGAAAATTCGGCAAGGTGATGGTTGCCGCGTTTCATCTGGACGGGGCCACTCTTCAGGAATCGTTGGATGCTCTCAACGTAATCATCGACAAGGAATCCAAAGGCGTGGTCTCAGGCAATTTTGTGGTTCAAGACCCGGAGGGAAAACTCGCTTCAGCCAAGATCACACTCAACTTGAAAAACCTCCCGGCCTCCGCGGTCATGAAGTACCTCATGACTCAAGCCAATGCGAAGGCTCGCTATGACGAGCACGCCATTGTCATCGAGCCGAAGTGAGCGCCGTGCACGGAGAATGCGCATCTTGCCTGTGATGGAAGGCAGGGCTTCCACCCTGTCTGCGCATGACACAACAGGCTCAGACATCCTGACCTGCAGGGAAAGCGGGTGATCTTATCGGCGTGAATTTCGGGCGCAGATTGGTGCCGGGGTAACTGAGGATGGCGATGCGGTGCTCGGTCCAGAGCCGGGCGAAAAGCTCGGGGGAGTAGCCCTCGCGGTCGAAAACGAGGGTGAAGCGGGGCAGCAGGGGGGTGGCAGCCAGCTCATTGGTGATGGCGGTGCTGGCGGCCGGGAACAAGGGCAGTTGGATCTGGGGCACGCGCGGAGCCTACCACCTACAGCGGCGGCGGCAAGCGAGTCCGGCTCATTGCTTTTCATCAGGCCCGCTCCAACACCTTGAATCTACGGGGGCGGGTCAGAATGTCTGAACTTGATTCATGTTCATCCTTTTGTAACAAAAAGGCCGGGAGTCGGACTCCCGGCCTTTCGGTTGATTTGTCAAGGAACGCGGGCGGCCTGGACCTTGCCAGATCCGGCGCGGCAGGCGCGCCCGCGGTCAGGGCATCACTCGGCGGTGACTCGCAGGAACAGCTTCGGCTCGGTCAGCAGACTGTCGTCGAGCGTCACGGGAACCGATTCAACGCCGCCACCCATGGAAGTGGCGGTCCCTTGGGTCGCAAGGTCCGAGTGCCAATCCTGCAGGTTAACGGAGTGCCACACCTTGTAGTTGAGGCCGGTGCCGGAAGTCCGGGTATAACTGAAGGTCTTGCCGACCAACGGGCTGATCGGGTTGACCGACGCGCCGCTGGAAGGATTGAGACCGAAGGCGTATTCCGCGAAGTTGGTCATGCCGTCGCCGTCCGGGTCGCCCCCGGGAGTCTTGTCGGAGAGGCCCGGATAGTTGCTGTCGAGCCACGCCGTGAACGGGTCCGGCGACGTCCAATACTTGGTCGTGAAGTAGGCGTTGAGCGAGGCCTCCTCCGGGCTTGTCAGGGCATGATCGTAACCGATGATCTCGGCAACGTCGAAGTCCATCGTGCCCAGGGTTTCGTTCTTGCCGATGTTATAGTACGGATAGGCCGCCAGATTCGCCGCACTGGCCGTGCTGTCGACGGTAATCTTGAGCAGCATGTAGTCGGTGACGGGATTAAGAAGGAAGTTGACGTCACCACCACCCGCCGCTACCGGGGTGCCATTCTTGGAAACAGCCGATGGCCAGTGGTCCCGCCAGAACCCAGTGGTTCCGGAGGACATATTGTAGCTTGAGGCCCGCACTGCGAGGAAATCATTGGATGCGCGGCCGAGGAACGAGCCGGAGCCGTTCCAGGTGGCGTTGGGCGAACGCACTACCAGGTATTGTTCCTTGGTGAACATCCCGCCGGCACAGCTCAGATAGGTGTTGGTTCCCCTGAGGTGCACCGCCGGCTTGCCATTGATATCATTCGCCGCAAGAGTCACCGTCCCGCTGGCACGGGTTGCGGTATGCCCCAAGGTCGAACTGTCGGCCCAGGTTGTCACCCCACCGCCAGCTTCCGTGACGCCTTGGCCCGCGTCATACCAGCAGGCTAAGCCGTTGGTGACGGGCAACATTCCCGCGGAAATGACGATCAACGTCTGCGAAACTTGCGGCGCAGCGTTGTAGTATTCGTCAATGCCGGCCTGGTCGGCCCGGATTTGCGTCGTGCCCACCCCCACGATGGTGACCATGCCGCTGCTGGCATCCACCGTCGCCACTGTTCCGACGGTGCTGGAATACGTCACCGGATTGCCGGAGGGATTGGTCGTGGTTGCCGGATCGGCAAACGGAGCTGCGTTAGATCCCTTCACCAAGCTTGAGCCCAAGGTGAGTGTGAGGGCCTGGTTGGCCTTGTTAACCGTCAGCGTCTGTTCCACGGGGGTGGCCGCATTGAATGCGGTGTCGCCCGGCTGGATGGCCCTGATCGTCACGGTGCCCGCCTTGAGGATGGTCACGGTGCTGCCCGAGATGCTCACCACCAACGGATCCGGGGCCACGATTTCATAACTCACCGGCAAGAACGAGCTGGCGGTGGCCGTTAGAGCGAAGTTTGGATCCAGATACGTCTTGGCAGCCAAAGGACCGAAGGTGATGGTCTGGTCAACCTTGCCCGACGTCGCCGTCGCATTCGCCTCAGGGGATGGAGCACCCTCGCCGGCGGAGTTCACGGCCTTGACCACGTAGAAATACGGTGTTCCAGCAGTCACTGTAGAATCCGTCCACGGGATGGTCGATACGCCCGTGGCAATCGGTGTCGGGTCATAGACACCGGTCGTCGTTCCACGGTACACATTGTAGCCCGAGGCGCTGTACGCCGCAGGCCAAGTCAAGCGGATGGAATTGAGCAACCCCTCAGCCGTCAATCCGGCCGGTGCCAGCGGTGGATTCACGAGGGGGTAGGCCGCGGTGATCGCATACTTGTCGGCCAGGTAGCGGCCGACCGCAGCCTCATCGCCGCTCGACAACGCGGTGTCGTAAGCGACGATCTCGGCAATGTCGCAGGAGAGTGTGTTCCCATCGGCGTTGGCGATCCGGTAGGCTGCCGCAGTCGGGTTGTTATTATTGACGACAATCTTGAGAATCATGAACGTGTCAATGGGGGCAACGTTGTAAGTATAATTGCCATTTAAGGGCGCGGCGCTGCGCGTAACTGCCGTTCCATTCTTGACCACCGCATCCGGTGACTGGTCATTCCAGAACGTGG